>NZ_JAWOTK010000008.1:156210-162488 GCF_033338855.1 Vibrio sp. Vb0937
CTACTATCACCCATGGGGTGTAAAAAAAAGCCAGCTCCCAGGCCAGCTTTTTCCACGTTAATCTTTCAACCACTCATAACTCCAGAAATGGTACCGATAAGCTGCGTGTTAATTTATGCCTTCGTCGAGAAGCGATATCCAGCACCACGAACAGTTTGGATCAGCTTATCATGCCCTGCAGCTTCCAATGCTTTACGCAGGCGGCGAATGTGAACATCAACCGTACGGTCTTCGACATACACGTTAGTGCCCCAAACATTGTTTAATAGCTGCTCACGGCTGTATACGCGTTCTTGATGCGTCATGAAAAAATGAAGCATCTTAAATTCTGTTGGGCCCATGTCTAATGGCGCATCATTAGCCGTAACACGGTGCGATACAGGGTCAAGCTTCAATCCCTGTACATCAATTACATCTTCTAGTGCAGTCGGGGTAACGCGACGAATCACCGCTTTTAAGCGTGCAACCAACTCTTTAGGAGAGAATGGCTTAGTAATGTAGTCATCCGCACCGACTTCTAAACCGCGCACTTTATCTTCTTCTTCACCACGAGCGGTAAGCATCACAACTGGAATGTTGCGCGTTAATTCCTCTCGCTTCATATGTTTGATGAAGTTAATGCCACTACCGCCTGGTAACATCCAATCCAGTAAAACTAAATCAGGGAAGGGTTCAGCCAGTTTGGTTACTGCAGTATCATAATCTTCCGCTTCTACCGCTTGGTAACCTTTCTGCTCAAGTACGAAGCACAGCATTTCGCGAATAGGAGCTTCGTCTTCAACAACCAGAATCCTTCTAGACATAATTGAGTAACCTTATGTTCGTTGAGCTAATGAATTTAAGAGACAAAGCGCCTCTCTATGCATAAGCATTATCACTACCAATTATGACACTTTTGTGACCTTTGAAAACAAATTTTCATATAACTTTCTTTTGAGGTTCATTCGGATATTTTTCATTTCTATTAAGACATCAGCACAAAAATTCCCTATGATTAGTCCCTTGTCATCAAGCCTAGAGAAGATTTATGTGGTTTAAAAACTGTCTGGTATACCGCGTTAACCGCGAGGTTACTTTTAACGCCGAACAACTAGAAACTCAGCTGTCTGAATTCCGATTCACCCCGTGTGGCAGTCAAGACAAACAGAAATTTGGCTGGGTCAGTGCAATGGGTAGACATGGCGATATGATGACTCACGTGTCAGAAAACCGCATTCTGATTTGCACCAAGAAAGAAGAGAAAATGCTACCTGCCTCTGTGATCAAAGAATCATTGAATGCAAAAGTAGAAGCAATGGAAGCGCAAGAAGGTCGTCCTCTGAAGAAGAAAGAGAAAGACAACCTGAAAGATGACATCGTAATGGATTTACTGCCGCGCGCATTCAGCCGCAGCAGCCACACTCACGTGCTCATCATGCCAAAAGAAGGTTTTATCCTTGTTGATGCAAGCAGCTATAAAAAAGCAGAAGATGTATTAGCATTGCTTCGTAAAACCATGGGTAGTTTACCTGTTGTTCCTGCTATTCCAGAAGTGGCGATTGAAACTACGCTAACCGAGTGGGTGAAAAGCGGTGACACACCTCAAGGTATCAGCATGATGGACGAAGCTGAGCTAAAATCCGTACTTGAAGAAGGTGGTGTGATTCGCTGTAAGAAGCAAGAGCTAACCACTGATGAAATCCGCAACCACATCGCTGCGGATAAAGTCGTGACGAAACTTGCGCTTAATTGGCAAGATCGTATTGAGTTCATTATGACGGAAGATGCAGGCATCAAACGTCTAAAATTCTCTGATGAATTGAAAGATCAAAACGATGATATTCCACGTGAAGATCAAGCAGCTCGATTTGATGCAGACTTCTCTCTAATGTGTGGAGAGTTCAGTGCTTTCCTTCCCAACCTATACGATGCGCTAGGCGGCTTACCGAATCCTAACGCTTAATTTTGTATAAAGGTTAACCATAACGCCCTCACTTTTTTTGAGGGCGTTTTTCTATCTGAAGCACAATTACCCTAGTCACAGTTCACATTTTGACGTAAAATTTGCGCCCCATTTCCATTAGGTGGAATTGGCCTGACTTGTGATCAGATAAAAGAGAATTGAGCAATGACAACTGAGAAAGCATTCGTGCCTGAGCTACTATCTCCAGCGGGCAGCCTGAAAAACATGCGTTACGCATTCGCCTACGGGGCAGATGCAGTTTACGCTGGCCAACCTCGCTACAGCCTTCGCGTACGTAACAACGAGTTTAACCACGAGAACCTAAAAATCGGTATCGATGAAGCCCACGCCCTAGGCAAAAAGCTTTATGTGGTATGTAACATTCAACCACACAACTCGAAGCTAAAAACGTTCATCCGTGATCTTAAGCCAATCGTAGAGATGGGTCCTGACGCATTGATCATGTCAGATCCAGGCCTAATTATGATGGTTCGTGAAGCTTTCCCAGAAATGCCAATTCACCTTTCTGTACAAGCGAACGCTGTAAACTGGGCGACCGTTAAGTTCTGGGCAGCAAATGGCGTGGAACGTGTGATCGTTTCTCGCGAGCTATCTCTAGAAGAAATCGAAGAAATTCGTGAGCATTGCCCTGAAACTGAACTTGAAGTATTCGTTCACGGTGCATTATGCATGGCTTATTCTGGTCGTTGCCTACTTTCTGGCTATATCAACAAACGTGACCCTAACCAAGGCACTTGCACTAACGCATGCCGCTGGGAATACAAAGTTGAAGAGGGTAAAGAAAACGACGCTGGTGACATCGTAGAGAAATTCGACCCGACGGAAGCACAGCCTGTCGAAGTACAAGACGAGCGTCCTGAAACCACAATTGGTCGCGGCAAACCAACAGATGAAGTCGTTCTACTTTCTGAAGCACACCGTCCAGAAGAAAAAATGGCAGCTTACGAAGACGAGCATGGTACTTACATCATGAACTCTAAAGACCTACGAGCGGTTCAGCACGTTGAACGCTTAACTAAGATGGGTGTTCACTCATTGAAAATTGAAGGTCGTACTAAATCGTTCTACTACTGCGCACGTACCGCTCAAGTTTATCGTAAAGCAATTGATGATGCTGTAGCAGGTCGACCATTCGATGAAAGCCTAATGGGTACACTAGAAAGCCTAGCTCACCGTGGCTACACTGAAGGCTTCCTACGCCGTCATACACACGATACTTACCAAAACTACGATTACGGTTACTCAGTCTCTGATGCTCAACAGTTTGTTGGTGAATTCACTGGCAAACGTCGTGGTGACATGGCTGAAGTAGAAGTAAAAAATAAGTTTCTTGTCGGTGATAGCCTTGAACTAATGACGCCAAAAGGCAATATTGTTTTCACGCTAGAGGCAATGGAAAACCGCAAGTCAGAGTCTATTGAAGACGCGAAAGGAAACGGTCACTTTGTATTCATTCCAGTACCAGCAGAGCTAGATTTAGAATATGGCCTATTAATGCGTAATCTAAACTCAGGGCAGGACACCCGTAACCCGACTGGTAAGTAACCATGGCCTTGCTCATTACTGATAAATGCATTAACTGCGACATGTGTGATCCCGAATGCCCCAATGGGGCAATCAGTATGGGAGAGAGCATTTTCGAAATTGATCCAGCGCTATGTACAGAGTGTAAGGGGCATTACGAAAAGCCGACCTGTCAGTCAGTGTGTCCAATTACAAAATGCATAATCACTGATCCGAACCATGTCGAAACTGAAGAGCAGTTGCTTGAAAAATTCGTGATTATTCAAGGGTTAGCATAAGAGCAATTAGGTTCAACTTTGGCATCAAAGTTGAACCTTTTCTCAACCTGATTTTTCAATAGGGATAATATTGCAGAACAGCTCTTTTTCAAAATGATACTCTAGTCTCTCACGCCAATTTTCCGCTTGAGAAACAGGTATTAAATAAAAGTTTTCTCGGCTCGTATCAGTAACGAAAGCCATTCCATATTGCATCAGCTCATAATGCACATCATTAACAAAACCCGGATCAAGGCGTTGACGCCCAGTCAGGTGATTCACATCCTCTCGAGTCAAAGAGACTCCTTTAGTATCACTGCTAAATCTGTGTCTTAACCACTCTGCAAATTCTTTTGCACAAATCATAGTCATGGTTTTGTCCTTGATTTACTCTTCTAACAGGAAAAGGGCATATCCCTGCCTTACACACTTGTCTGCGTTGTTATCGCTTTTTAGCCAACTGACAGACATATTGCTAAGAAACCAGAGTATCGTGACGAAAGATCTTTTTCTAAACAGAGAAGTTACAACTTACCCATACTACAACTCTTTGTTTAATTTAGATTTCTATAATATGTCCCCAAAACTGATTGGGTTAGTTTTTGTATTGGTACTATTCAATGTAGACAAAAGTATGATGTTTCTCCAGTTTCATAAAAGAGATCACCAAGTACAGATAAACCTGAAGAGTAACACTAATTAGGATTGATAAGCGGCAAGCATTGAGGTGGAACGACTTTTTTTCGTTTGGGCTTAGAGGTTGTTTTTACCCGTTGAGGGGTATCAGTAGGTTTTGCTTTCGGGGCCCAACTTGCAAGCTCAGCACCGCAACCATCACCTACTGGAGGTGGTGCTTGATCAACACAATAGTCGCTCGAATCAGGACAAGATAACCTGACGTGAAAGTGGTAATGATGCCCCCACCATGGACGTACTTTACGTAACCAAGAACGATCTTTGCCGTTTTCTTGCAAGCAAAGTTGCTCCTTAATAACAGGATGTACAAAAATTCGTGCAACATCCTTACTTTTTGAAGCGTACCGAATTAGCTTAAAGTGCCGTTCTTCCCAGCGATGATTAAGTATGGAATAACCTTTTAAATCCACCACACTCATGGGCTTAGGAAGTTGTAATTCGTTATAAGAAAGCGGTTGGTCAGCAAGTCTTAACCAAATATCGATATCTAACCCGGTTTGATGACTAGAATGACCAGAGGAGAACCTTCCACCTCTAGGTAAAGACAAATCACCAATCAGCAGAGTGGTGTTGAGATTTTGGTGAGCTTTAAGCGCCAGATTTTCAATAAACTCTATCGTTTTAGGGTGCCCATAGTAGCGCTTCGTTTTACTACGTAAGACTTGATAACCAACGCCATCGAGAGGCAAGGGTAATGCACCATCTAAACAACCGTTAGCATAACTACCAATAGAGGAGGAAGAGTTTCGGGTAGGATTAACCGCAGACTCCCAAGGAGTAGAACATACTGAAGCTGAGAAACATAAACCCAAAGTTACAATGAAACTCAGCCTCATAGCCTTTAACCTTTAGTAGTGTTCGCCATTATCGTAATAAGCTTTAGGAGATAAGGCGGAAAAGATAACTGCAACATCAATATCGGCACCAGCGATACCGCGCACTTGTTGCGTAATAAGCTTGGCAACTTCATCTTGCACTTCCTGGCCACGGTCGAACCAAAGCACTTCGACAAAAGGATATGCAGCACTCACCTCACCCTCATTGAAAAACGTAGTGTAGATATACTCAAAAGTAAAATCCTCACGCGGACAGTCCATTAGAGGCTGAAGTTCATCCGTAAGAGGTTTTGATAATGCCTGAACAGCTTGTGGCTCTACAGCACGGAATCGAAAATGTGGCATAAACTTACTTCCTAATTATTAGCATTAATGCATGATGATAACAGGAACCAAGTCAGTAATCATCCAAGCCAATGTAACCACTGACCTTTCAATAGATTGTGAATCAGATGTTCTCGATAACGAAGAAAAAGCGTTATGAAATTCGAAGGTAAAACAGAAAGAGCAACGCGATACATCAACATTTAATAATTACATTACTAGAAAATAAAACTATCTGAAGAAAAGGTATGCCATATTCGTTGGATAAACATACACCTGACGTCGAAACTATACGTTAGGAATAAAAGAGCCCCTGACCTAAGCCAGAGCTTATGAACATGGGGGATAGGTGAAGTGGACCAATATCCCGGAGATATGAACTTTCAATCCCCCGATACTTTGGTATCAGAGGAATCGACAACTCTCCAACTAGTCAGATTCTCTTTTCTTCAGATGCAAAAAAGCCCCAGCATTACTGCTGAGGCTTTAGAGTATGGCAGGGGTGGAGAGATTCGAACTCCCAACACGCGGATTTGGAATCCGCTGCTCTGCCAATTGGAGCTACACCCCTGTAATTCGTGTTTATTGAGACGACGCTCAAATAAGTGGCGGAGTGGACGGGACTCGAACCCGCGACCCCCGGCGTGACAGGCCGGTATTCTAACCAACTGAACTACC
>NZ_JAWOTK010000009.1:0-158831 GCF_033338855.1 Vibrio sp. Vb0937
ATTTGAACAGCAAGTGTTGGCACTGAAAAAATTCGTATAACAAATTGTTCAAGAGTGATTCGGCACGCGTGGCATTTTTACTATGCGTTGGCTTTAGTGGTTAAGGTGTTATGCGGAACCTTCGGTATTGCGTGCCTCACACCTTAACAAGGCGTTAGGCTTCAAGGAGGAAGTTGTTAGTGCTGAAACGACACTGGACATCAGAAAATCTGGTCTTCTCTGAGTTTTCAAATGATGAGGCGCATTTAGCCAAGTCAATTTTTGACAGTAACTCAAACGTAAAGGTATTGGATCCAACGTTTAGAGAATGGCCTTTAGCTGAATATGAAAAACTGATCAATGAAAGTTGTCGGTCAAAATTACCTGATGACCAAGAAGCATTTTACCTAAGAAAAATCAGTACCAAGAAAGATGAGGTGGTTGGTTATGTGCAGTTGGAATTTCATGCTCCTTCTGACGGTACTCTTTGGCTCCCAATGTTAACTATTCTCCCGAGTTTTAAAGGTAAGGGCTTAGGCTCAGAAATTGTTAGTAGTGTCATCGCAGTAGCCCGTGAATATACAAAGATTCAGCGCCTAGGTTTAAATGTTTATGTGGAAAACATCCCTGCTTTTAGGTTCTGGTACAAACAAGGTTTCACACAAATCCGGGCTTTCGAGCCAGAAATAGAATTAGGCAAAGAGTACAATTGCTTAGTGTTATATCGTGAGTTAGAAGCCTAACAAAGCGTTCAAGAGTGACTCACAACGCGTGGCATTTTTGATTTGCGTTGAGCTAAGTGACTACGGTGCTTTGCTGAAGCTTTTGTATTGCGTTGTTCGCACCTTAACGCGGCGTTAGCACTGGGTTGGCATCAAAGGCTAAAAGTTTCTGTTTTTATTGGTTTCTTTTCCTCGCTTTACACCTGATCAAATGTGCCTTTCAGGTTCGCTCCGGTGGCACTAGATGTGAAGTTTTCGCTTTGAGTTTATCGTTTACGGTTTCTAACTTTCGGGCTATTTCTCTGGCGTGGTTTCTTTGGTGCTGAGAAATTTTCGGTAAAACAAGCGTTTCTTTGTCGTTGTTGTTCAAGTTCGAAGCCCGTATTCTTTGCTAAATTGAAGGCGGTGAAAAAGTGCAGTTTCGCATGTTTTTCTTCTAGCCAACTTACGTCTTGAAGTTTGTTTTTAGTTTGGCAGTTGTCCGTTTGGTTTCAGTGTTTTAAGCCATAAATTTAGTGCTATATTTCAATGCGTTGGTGTGTTTCAAAGGCTTTATGGGCGCGTGCTAACAAACAATTCAAGGGGGATTCGTAACGCGTGGCATTTTTACTATGCGTTAATTTTAGTGATTAAGGTGGTTTGCAGCGGCGTCGGTGTTGCGTTACTCACCCCTTAATTGGGCGTTAGAAAATTTGGAGAGTTCTGGTGTTTGAAAAAGTTGTACTTAGACGCTCAGAGAGCGGTATTCCCGTAACCAAAGGGGAGATCGCTGAGGCGTTATTGTTTTATCAAAATATTCACATCATTATTGACTACGCAAGTTTTCATGGTCTTGTAACTCAACTAGGCATGGATCTATTCTTGAGGCTACTTGCTTTACCATGTGTAACTGCGGTGTATACGGAAGAAATCCTGTCAACCTACAATGACAATAATGAGTTTTTGTATGCGGCAATAAAGTTTGTTGGGGATCAAGAGCGAGGGGAGTTACACAGCCGAAAGAAAAGGCTTCAATACCGAATTGAAAAAATGGGTTTTGATAGAAAGAAAGCTTTGAAATACGCAGAACGTTTTTTAAATCTAGTATCAAAACATGATCTATCAAGTGACCATTTTGTGAAAAATGGTATTACACGCAGCGCTAGAATACAACTTCAAGACCAAGAGTATGTTAATCAATGTGCTCAAAAGATTGTTTCCAATCAATTAGGTAAAGAAGAGATTGATAGTCGTTTGTTCTTAAATGTTGATTTCCTTAAGAACACAGAAAAATTTAAGATACACAGCAATATCGATTTTGATTTTATTACTTTTAAATCAAAGCGCCTTAATCCGAATTGTGGTGACTTCAACCAAGCTACCTTATTGAACCAAATTTTGGAATCTCATGCAGATCTATTGCTTTCATCACATTATGGAGGTGACTTTTTTAGCTCATCAGTTTCATCCCAATTGACTAATATAAAATTCTCTCAGGCAACTAAGAGGACTGAGTTAAACAAAAGTGAACTAGCTTCTTTCAAACATGTGGTTTTAAATGACTTTCCTTCAGTGAAGGAAGTAATAGACTCTGATAGACGATCATTTTCAGAATTTCTAAAATTATTAGAAAAATCTGACAGGTTTAAAAAATGGACAGTTGGAGTTAATCCTGATGTTGGCGTGGTTTCTGAATACCTAAGTGAGTTGGGTGGGCAGCACTGGTTGGAAAGAACCCCCGGAAAAACAATAAGGTATGCTTTGGGCTCAATGATATCTGCTTTTGAGCCATTTACTGGCTCGGCTTTGTCAATAGCAGACACACTAATTACTGACAAACTAGCTGTAGGTTGGAAGCCTAACCATTTTGTAAACAAGCACGTAAAACCATTTCTTAACGAGGAATAAATTTTCTAACAAAGCATTTAAGAGTGATTCCTTACGCTTGGCAGTTTCGCTTCGCTCAAGTATAGCCAAGCGTCGTCACACCTTAATGCGGCGTTAAGCGTACACATCGGAACCGATGTCTAAAGGAAACTATGAAAATAACAACATTAGTGGATAACACTCGGCTGGACGGTAGGCAAGATTTGGCTGTTGAGCGTGGGTTATCATTACATATTGAAACTGAATCATTGAATATACTATTTGATATGGTTGGAGGAGATACGTTTTGTCAAAATGCGCCTCTACTAGGTGTTGATATCGAACGCGTTGATATTGCGGTTATATCGCATCGGCACCATGATCACTGTAATGGTGCTGTAGATTTTGTTTCTCACAATTCTAAAGCCAACGTGTTTTTGAAAGATTGCGAAGAAAAAAACTACTATTTTCGTGCTTATGGCTTCAAAAATGATGTTGGTATCAATACAGATTTACTAAAAGACAGCTATGAGCGGCTCGTATTCGTTAACCAAACAACTGAAATTGCGCCTAATGTATTTGTTATTACTGATATAAGTACCAAACACGAAAAGCCAAAAGGGAACCGGTATCTATATACGCAATCTCAAAATGGATGGGAACCCGATACATTTGACCATGAATTACTACTAGTGATAAAAGAGCACGACGGTTTAGTTATATTTACTGGTTGTGCTCATAGTGGAGTTCTTAATATGGTTGACACTGCTGTTAGCTATTTTCCGAGTGAGAGAGTTAAAGCAGTCGTTGGGGGCTTTCACCTAGTTGGGTTGCCACTATTCGATAGTATCGGTGGGACTAAGCAAGACATCAAAGACCTTGGTCGCGCATTGTTACAATACCCCATTGATAAACTGTATACAGGGCACTGCACAGGTAAGAAGGCTTATGGTCTGCTAAAAGGAGTACTCGGAGAACGTTTAGAGGCAATCCCCACGGGAAGCTGTATTAATGTATAGCGAAAAGTACGCTTAACAAAGCATTTAAGAGTGATTCGCAACGCTTGCCGTTTTCGTTTCACTCAAAGTATAGGCAAGCGCCGCTCACACCTTAATGCGGCGTTAGCTGGTGCATGAGATTAGTATGGATATCAATAATGTAGATTTTGCAGATGAAGTTGTATCTAGTTTCAGTTATGACTCTATAAGTAAAGAAATGCAGCTTACTTTCCATTCTTTTATGCATAAGGGAAAGTCGGTTACTAAATCGCACACTCTAACAATTAGTTCCTGGTTGGAGGCGCAGAGTAGAAGATGGGAATCCACTGCGTTTGATGATTTTGAACAACACTTGGGGGTACCGAGTCTTTTGCTTAATTTCAGTTTTCAGGACGATCTTTGTTCTTTGGTCATTAATACGGTAGATGATCGTTACATTGAGTTAAAGTTTTATAAAGCTCAAATTGAGTTTGGTGAAAGTATCATCAGCTAACAAGGCGTTTAAGGCGGATTCACAACGCTTGGCGGTTTCAGTTCCGGTCAGGTTTAGTGTTTAAGGTACTAAGGTTTTGGTTTGGTGGTTGGCGTTGTTCACCACTTAACGCGGCGTTATGTGCTTATGAGGAAAATTGACATGGAAGTGATAGAGGCCAACCCTGATTTGGCCCCAATATTAGCGAGTTATGCGAAAGAATGCCTAGAATCGGGTATTCCAAAATATTCGGGTGTGGAGCAAGATCCGACAGCTTATTTGTCAGGTTTGGTCGAACGTTCAAAGGCAATCTCCGAGTTACCAAAGGGATATTTACCTAGTACAACTTACTATTGTGTATCGAACTCCGAAATTTTAGGTGCAATCCGAGTTCGCAAAGGTACTAATGCCAACGTAGAAAATATCATTGGTCATGTCGGCTACGAAACTAGACCGTCAGCTCGTGGTAAGGGTGTAGCCTCATTTCTGCTTGCTTGGGTGCGAGACCATGTTGTCACTGATTCAGTTATTGTTACTTGCTCAATTGACAATCCTGCATCTCAAAAGGTCATTGAAAACTGTGGTGGTGAATACCTCGGTAACTACACAGATGAGAGTGAGGGTACGGTAAGGCGTTACCGTTTAGCGCGCACATAACAAAGCATTCAAGAGTGATTCGCAACGCTTGGCAGTTTCGCTTCGCTCAAGTATAGCCAAGCGCCGCTCACACCTTAATGCGGCGTTAGTTGCCAACGAGAAAAACGGTACCTAAAGCAGAATGTTTCGGGCTAATGTCCGTGTGTTTCTGGCTAGGTTTTCGTATTTCAATTTCTAGTTATTAGTTATTAGGTGTTGTGGAAATCGTGCTTTGGCTCCTTGCGCGATTTGGGCTTTCTGTTTCAGAAGCTGATTAGCGTGTTGAAAGCCTGCTCTGCAGCATTGTCGTTCCAAAAGGTGTGTTTGGTGTTCAAAGTCCGTTTTCTGCGGCGTTGTAAATTCCAAGTGGTTTCAGTGACAGGCGCTTTGAAACTGCGCCTGATTTGAGTTTTCCAACATACGTAAAGCAAGTGTTGGCAAAACGGTAATCGGCTTCAAATCAAAGCTTTAGGTTTGGCAACTAACAAAGCATTCAAGAGGGATTCACAACGCTTGGCAGTTTTGGTTTTAATTAGCTTAAGTGTTTACGACACAATGGTTTAGGTTTGGTGGTGGCGTTGTTCACCCCTTAATGCGGCGTTATGAGCTAAAGGGTAATTAGGAGAATAGTTCTGTTGATCAGTATGGCTGTTTTTTGTGTCATTGTGGGTTTCTACTTTTGGTATGGAGAAAGTGATACGTCGGTAAAGGAAGCTGGTATTGCAATGCTTGCCTATATTGCGTATACGATTTTGTATTTGTTTGTTCCGCCTTTCCCTTTGGGCACGTCATCACAAATGGGGCAATTATACGGTTTTGTGCCACTGTTATCTTTTGGGGCCATTTTATTTCCTCATTTCAATACACAATCACCGGAAACAATAACACGAACAATCGGTTGGGTTGGCCTTATCACAGTTGCGCTTATCCTCGTTTGTTTCAAACTTTTTGTCTGGTAAGTGGGCAACGTAAGTACGCTCATAACAAACTGTTTAAGAGGGATTCGCAACGCGTGGCATTTTCACTATGCGTTGGTTTTAGTGTTTAAGGCGGCATGCGGCGGCATCAGTATTGTGTTGCTCACCCCTTAACAGGGCGTTAGCTGAAACGGGAACATTATGATATTTACAAGTTCACAAAATGATGGTGAGCACGGAATTATCTATGATCGTGAATTAACGGGCTATTCCTATAAAGGAACACCAGTTGAATTATGGCTTAGCAGATATTCTGGATATGATACGTTTGATGAATATAGTGCTCAGATTGTTACTTGCGATGACAAATGTGAAGAACTAGCTGCAAGTGGTGATAGAAAGAGTCTTTATGCTGTCCTAAATTGGGCAAGAAAAACTATAGATGGTCAACCTCACGTATTTGGGGAAACGGATTTAAGGCATAAAAAAGCATTGGCAGCAATTCACGGTGAAGGGGCAGAGCTATATATAGCGGGCTACCTTATGCTCGAGTTTGGTTATGTTGTTTCGCTAGCTAGTCCAAACATGCCTGGTTATGATCTGCTTGTCGTAAATCCCATCAATGGTAAGAGTTGTAAACTTCAAGTGAAATTTAGAACAAGTCATAACTCAACGTTTAAAATGAATGGATATGATTTCGACTTCCTCGTTGTAGTTGATAAACCTAAGCATACACACGTTACGGTTGATGCAGCTGACGGTAGTCAGGAGTTTCGAGCTGTTGCTAAGTTCAATACTTGGATAGTCAACCAAGGCGATGTGAAAAGTAATTGTGAGACTTTTGGTTATTTAAAGAACCCTCGAAAACAATCCTACTTTCATAACTGGCAGGAAGTTGTAGGTTTTCTCTCTTGATCGTTGAACTAGAATTTCAGCTAACAAACTGTTTAAGAGGGATTCGCAACGCGTGGCATTTTCACTGTGCGTTGGTTTTAGTGTTTAAGGTGGTCTGCGGCAGGTTCGGTATTACGTTGCTCACCCCTTAACAGGGCGTTAGGCTTTGTAATTAAGCAATTCATTTATTTATCATGGTACGATGTGCCAAAATTTGTTGTAAATTCGGATAGAAACAATGCTTAATAAACTTTTAACTTCACTTATAGCAAGCTTTTTATTATCAGGATGTGTCTACTCCGTCCATACTTCTAAGCTTGATACTCCAGTCAAAAAACCAGCTTTCGAAGGTCAGTTAACAACTGGTTTCCACTCTGAAATGTCGATCGATAATAGCGAAAAAATGGTTTCCATTGGTGATGACCTGTTTAATGTTGCTCGTTACAACAAGACGGTTAATGTTTATGAAGTTATTCCATTTTCTAGTCCTACAAATACTCGCTTCCCACAGAATCAGCAGTGGGTAGCAACTCACAAATATAACGATGGAGTATCTGGTGATCTTCTTGTGTATACGACGCCTGCATATCACCGTAGTCAAATTGGTATCATTTTGGACGACGATTATTCTCTTTCTACGTCAAAACCATTGGTGCAGCTAAGTGGTGCAAAAGAGGGGCGTCGTTGGAAATTAATAGGGCAGGGTAAGTTTTTTTCACTAAGGGAACAATCTAGCCGAAAGACTGAAGAGCCAACGTGGGGTTTAAGATTTGGCGGCGTTCAATCTGGTATGTATGTTTTTGAAATTGTGAATCGCTCTGAGTCGACGGTAACTGAAGTTCTACAAACAGTAAAAGTCACGGAACAAGACTTTATGGCCGGCTTTGTTGTACGAAACGTGTTTGTGAAAGGTACTCGAAGCTATAAATCTGGTGTAATTGGGTTTAAGGCTAAGGACCTGAAGGCAGCCAAAGCCTAACAAAGCATTTAAGAGTGATTCGCAGCGCTTGGCAGTTTCGCTTCGCTCAAGTATAGCCAAGCGCTGCTCACACCTTAATGCGGCGTTATAAATCAATTGAGGATTCATCGAAGAATGAAAGATATTGTTAAGTCTATAAAAGATAATGCGACATCTAGGCTTAAAATTCCTGTTGTAGGGGCGTTTGTACTTGCTTGGACAGTGCTAAACATTAATGGTGTATCACTGTTTCTGCTCGTAGATTCAACAACAAAAATTGAGATGGTTAAAGGAAAAAGTTGGGGGCTAATTGATGACTTCGTACTTCCTCTACTAGTTGCGGTCACGTACCTATTAGTTCTTCCTTTGCTAAATATGTTTTATGAATTCATTAATGATGGTCTAATCAATTTTCATCGAAATCGTCAGAGAAATATAACGGCAAAGAAGTTAGCAACACAGAAAAAGGAAACTGTAATTGCCGAGATAGAGTCAGATAAGACGTATCTACAAAAGCTAAAAGACAAGGACATTGATAATTGGCTAGAACAAAGAACAGCCCGAAATAATGAATTTATTGCCTTAAAAGAAAGATACTCAAAGTTAGTTACGGACTCTGCTGAAGATAAACGGAAGTCACTTGCTGAACTGTCAGAAACTAAAAGCCAGTTGTTTTCAATGCAATCCGAGCACGGGAATCTTGAAAAAGATCAACAAAAGAAACGGTTAGCTGTAGAACAAACGACCGATCAGTTGGAAACATTATTGAAGAGTATCGAAAATAGAGGTAGCGATGGGCAATTGACCGCTACTGATATGAAAAATATCAGAAAACTTATAGATTCTTTGCGCCTTGAGTTCTTTATATGGGATGAGGAAATACCGTTCTAGTGTGTTTGATTTATAACAAAGCATTTAAGAGTGATTCCCAACGCTTGGCATTTTTCATTCCATCGTTGGGTTTTGTGTTTACGGTGGTAAGGTTTAGTTTCGTGGTAGCGTTGCTCACACCTTAATGCGGCGTTATGTTTATCGGAGGAATGATGCCTGAATATGCTTTATTAAATAATGTTGTCGACCATATGGAAGAGCATGGTCATACATATAAAACCGTTCATCTCGATATAGACGAAAAATTGGTTCAAGAGATTAACGAGGTTAACAAAGGTAAGTCCACTCTTGAACAACTAGAAAAAGCGGCGGACAAGTGCTTAGCGCATGAATGGCTTAAGCATGCGTATTTAGGTGGTGGTAAGTACAACGGATTACAAATAACACCTAAAGGAATTGGTGTTGCTCGCTCTAAAAAGCGTTCGGATGAACTTAAGGCAAACAGGTCGTTTTTGAAGAAAACCTCAGATTACATAGAGGAACACAAGGGGCTTTTTGTTGTTCTAGGCTTTCTTCTAGCGCTAGCGACGCTTGGTCTTAAAGTGATGGAGTTTTAATAATGGATGACAGCAACTTTACTGTTGAACTTAAATGTCTGTTTTGTGACTGCCCATTAGAGGGGGAACCCGATCAGGAATTTTCTTCAGGGGACTTAATAAAATGTCAAAACTGTAACGAATTAAATGATTACGATGCGTTGTTAGACGTAGCGGCAGAAGAGGGGCTGACAATAGTTCAAGCACACTTAGACGACCATTTAAAAAAGACATTTGGTAAGCTCTTTAAAAAATAAACATAACAAATTGTTCAAGAGGGATTCGCAACGCGTGGTATTTTTACTATGCGTTGGCTTTAGTGAGTGGCATGCGGTAGCATCGGTATTGCGTTGCTTACCCCTTAACAAGGCGTTAGCCGTCATGGAGCTTGCTATACTAAAAGTGATAGAATAGTATCACTTTTAGTATTCCTTTGGAGCAGCTCTCATGAAAGTAGAACTAGTTACATCACTCAAACGTCAAGCAACTAAGATCCTCGCCGATCTCCACGACACCAAAGAACCAGTGTTAATTACTGAGCATGGTAAGCCGTCCGCGTATCTCGTTGATGTTGATGATTACGAGTTTATGCAAAATCGTTTAGCTATTCTTGAGGGTATTGCACGAGGTGAGCGTGCACTAGCTGACGGTAAAGTGGTAAGTCATGATGAAGCCAAGGACAAAATGTCAAAATGGCTGAAATAATCTGGACTGAACCAGCGTTGTCTGACCTCAACGATATCGCTGAATACATCGCACTTGAAAATATCGTAGCTGCGAAGCAGTTAGTGCAAACGATCTTCTCTAAAGTCGAACGCCTACAAACTTTCCCAGAGTCAGGTCGTATTCCACCCGAGCTAGAACATTTAAGTTATCGTGAAGTTGTCGTTAATCCATGTCGTGTTTTCTATAAACAAGACGGTGACAAAGTGTTTATTCTTCTTGTTATGCGTGCAGAGAGAGATTTGCGTAAGTTCTTGTTGAGTAAGCAATCACCTTTGGGAATGAGCGGCTAACAATCTGTTTAAGAGTGATTCGCAACGCTTGGCATTTTTACTATGCGTTGCGTCTAGTGTTTAAGGTGATATGCGGCGGTTTTAGTATTGCGTTGCTCACACCTTAACAGGGCGTTAGCACTCTTTGGAAGGAATAAAATATTGCTTTATAAATATCTATCTTTATCTTCATTATCATATAAAAGCATTATTTGTGACCAGCAAGTATACTTTGCTTCTGTTATGAGCATGAACGATCCGTTCGAGGGGCTACCAAGCTATAAACTGCCTACCCGACAAGAGGTGAAAAATCACCTAATTGAGAAAGGTGCAAAACGTAAAAATATAAATAAGTTATTACCTCGTGCAATGGAAGATATGAGGCATAATTATGATCGCGCTCGAACGGTGGATGAGGCATATGCGTCCGAAACTGGATTACTATGTATGACGCCACATCGAGACAACCTTCTAATGTGGAGCCATTATGCGGACTCTCATCAAGGTATTTGTATTGGTTTTGACATAAAGAGGCCATATGACGTTGAATTTGGTGTTGGTTATGATGTTGAGTACACCGAGAAGTATCCTGAAATTTGTCTTTTGCAACGCGACTGGTTGTACACAGAGGCTAAGGTAGGGAGAACTCTGATGAATCAGCAAGCTCGTGAAGACTTAATGACAAAGCAATTTTATACAAAGTCTAAAGAGTGGTCATATGAAGATGAGGTTCGATTCGTGAGACCTCCTTATGGCGAAGGCGTCGGCTTAATGCCTTTTCGTAAATCTCAAATTAAGGAAGTTATCATTGGGTGCAGGGTGCCAGAAAACAAAAAAGAAGAAATCATAGCTTTAGTTACAAAACATTGCCCAACCACAGATATTATTCAGTCTCACGTATCGAAACATGAATATGGATTGACTTTCGAGTCGCTTTCAACAGCGTGCTAACAAAGCATTTAAGAGTGATTCGCAACGCTTGGCAGTTTCGCTTCGCTCAAGTATAGCCAAGCGTCGCTCACACCTTAATGCGGCGTTAACTGGCACAGAAAATACGAAAGCACATTGATACGGTTTCTAGGTTCGGAGGTTTAGCGTGTTCGGTCGGTTTCCTTAGCTGAGGTAATGCGACTAATTTCAGTTTGGTACTTAAGTTTACTGATGTGAAAGGCGGCATAAAGCCTTCTAATAATATAAGGCGTTCGCGATTAGTTCGGCGCACTTACATCGCCGAAGTATGGTGTTGTGAGACGCATTTCAAACTAAAGATCAACGGTAATTTTTTTGTTAAACACATATTTGAGTTAGCTTTGCTAATCATTAATTAGCAAAACGAGCTTTGGCGAAAGTGGCTGAAAAATCGGCGAAAACTGAAATGCGCTCAGTTAACAAACTGTTCAAGAGGGATTCGCAACGCGTGGCATCTTCACTATGCGTTGGTTTAAGTGATTAAGGTGGTATGCGGCGGCATTGGTATTGCGTTGCTCACCCCCTTAACAGGGCGTTATGTGCTTTGGGAGAAAATGGAAATGGATATTCCCGACAGATTCAAAAATGTAAGATACGTTTCATCCCGCATTCCGGGTTGCAAAGATGATTCAGACTTAACGCTTGGAGCTAACTGTCAGGTCTTTGCTTATAACCTGCTCAGAGACTTCGGTCTAAATCCACCTAACTACCGTTCTAGTGAATGGTGGGATGACTCGGAGTTTAGTGAGGTGGTCACTGAGTTTAAGCCGCTAGATATCATGATGTACAACGACTTTACTGACTCATACGGAGCACACGTTGGGGTGTATGTCGGTAATGGACTCGTCTACCACCTTTCTTTATCCAATGGCGTACCCATGTTTGAGCGCCATTTAGACTTACTTCAACAAAGTAAGTATCAGTTTTTATTGGCGCTAAGCGTATAAAACAGTTTGGTGCATAACGTAAGTACGCACATAACAAACTGTTCAAGAGGGATTCGCAACGCGTGTCATTTTCACCATGCGTTGATTTTAGTGATTAAGGCGGCTTGCGGCGGCTTTTGTATTGCGTTGCTCACCCCTTAGCTGGGCGTTAGCCTTATTACGGGGAATTGAAGCCCTCAGCAGAGGACTCCCGATATAAATCACGGTTTAAAAACGTGGTCTAAAACTGCAATATGATACGCATTTACTTGTCCCCAACGTTCATCAGGAACTTTATTGATCTTACCTCCAATTTTTTGGGTGTAAGCTCTAGCTTCCAACCCTTTAGCTTTTGCTAAGGTCAGAATGATTGGGATATTTTTAGAGTTACAATAAGCGATAACTGTGTAGTAATCCTTATCTCCAAATTTATGCTCTAATGCAGCATTTGCCGCTTTAAATGCATCGTCGGCTTTTTGATTGGCTTTTGTAACTTCGGCATTTGTTCTAGAAATGTGAGCTTGTGTATTTAACTGAGCCTTTTCTAAGTTGTTAATTCGTTGGTCATGTTGAACTAGCAAATTAGCTTGGTTTAATAGTTGCTCCGCCGATGATAGTACTCTCTGTGCTTCGAAATATGCATCTGCCAATTGTTCTTGGACTTGCCATGAAAAATCATCGGTAAATGCTTTTACCAACATTGAGTACCCACGTTGTGTAATTAAAATAATTCCAGATGGCGGAATAGGGTGTGGGTAAGAAGCTGCAAATGCTTGGTCCGTAGGCATTGCTATGAAGTAGTGTTTGTTCTTAAGCAACTTCGATTGGTTTGCAGTAAAAATGTTGTAAGTAGTGTTTTGAGAAACTCTATGTTATTTGTCAATGTCCCACAAGGTTAGGACACGCTCGGAGTTAAACTCAACGACAGGGATCGTAACCAAAAGGTCATTAATACTCAAAGGTCAAATATGGATATTTACCCAGAAATCGAGTTATCTAAAGCGCAGCATAATGCAATTGAAGCTCTTAGAAACAAGTCGTTTCCTGAACACCAAGTTACTCGCTCTTACTATAAGCAACTCCCGCATATGAGAGTTCTGAATTACGAAGGTGATCAGTTAGTTGGTTACATGGGATTAGACTACAGAGCTGTTCGCGTTGGTGATGAAATTTATAAAGTATTAGGTGTGAGTGACTTTTGTGTCGAGAGCACAGTTCAAAGACAAGGTATTGGCACAAAAATGTTGTCTCAACTCAGCGAGTATGCGTCCACTAAAGATGTCGACTTCATCATTTTAGTCTCCGATTTGGAGCGTTTTTATGTGGCTAATGGTTATATGCGTCTTAACTCTCTAAGTTCTTGGTTGCGAGTTCACGAACATAAAAATTACGGTGTCGCTGTAGAGCAACTAGATGATTTATATGTTAAACCTATCAGCGGTAAAACTTGGGCTGTTGGTCATATAGATTGGTTAGGGTATATGTATTAGTCTGTAGTGGGCTAATAAATTGTTCAAAAAGAAATACTACACATGGCACTTCCAATTAGCGTTTCTTATACCTTACGAGCGCGTTTTCCCACAAGGAGTAATATGTGATTGTAGTAGCAAGGTTTTCTTTTCCTCATGAAGCGCATATTGCGAGAGCAAGCCTAGATAGTGTCGGAATAGAAAGTTACATCGCTGACGAGCACACGGTAAATACTCAGTGTCTTTATTCAAATGCAATAGGCGGCGTCCGTCTGATGGTGGCCGAAAGTGATGCAGAAGATGCGAAACAAATACTTAGTAGCGATTTCTCAGAATCATTGGGAAATGAAGTTGACGTTGATGAAGAAAAAGACGTTTGCCCTAAATGTAGTAGTAAAGATCTATTTGTATTTACAAAAGGTAAACGCCCAGCTTTCTTAGTTTTTATTTTACTGGGTTTTCCACTGTTTTTTTACAAGCATGGTTATAAGTGTAAGCAGTGTGGGGAGTTTAGTGAAAAACTTTAAATCTTTAGGTAACAAGGCATTAAAGAGATAACTTGTACTCGTAGTATTTTTACGATGAGTTAGGTCTAGTGCCTATACAAGAAGTCAGAGTTACTGCTTGCTTACAAGCAAAGCATTATACGATAGTGAAGGAACAACATTGAATGAGTGAAATTAAAACAATAGAGCAGTTAAAAGAAATTTACGCAGAGCCAAGTGCGAGAGCTAAAAATAAAGCGCTGCCTGTGCTGGATGTTCATGCGATTACATTAATTAATAATTGCCATTTTGCAGTTCTAAGTACCGCTGATTCACAAGGGTATATCGATCTCTCTCCTAAAGGAGGGGAGCCTGGCTTCGTAAAAGTTTTAGATGAATCAACATTGTTGCTCCCTGATAGCTCGGGGAACAATCGTATAGATAGTCTAAAAAATATCATTAGTAACCCCAAGGTAGGGTTGTTATTGATGGTAAATGGTATTGATGAAGTGCTCCGTATTAAAGGAATCGCAAGTATTCACACCGACTTCAACTTGATATCTGCTTGCCCCGATGGAAGTAAAGATCCTAAGGTTGTTATCAAAATAGTCATAGAGAGTATGTACTTTCATTGTGCGAAAGCGGTGATGAGAGGGAAACTTTGGTCTGATGACTATAAAGTAAATCGCTCAATTCTCCCTTCATTAGCTCAAATCTTTAAAGATCAACAAAAGTTAGAAAGTAAAGCGCTTAATCAAGAAGAGATGTTGAAGTATTACCAATCTAGCCTTTAGAACGAGCTTGGTAATATATTGAAAAGATAGCAAAATCAGGTTCGACCGTGCTCTGCGGAAGTATGGATTAGGTTTAGTGGGGATGTTACTGTCTCAATAGCGTTAGTTCACAAATAAACAATTGTTAGTCCAAATTTTAAAATGAAAAATGCAGAAAAATTTACTCTAGAAAATTACGTTTTGGCTAGTCCGGGAGTTAGGTGTGTTGGACAAATGATTGATCTTTTTGTCAGTTTTAGCATTTTTACTCTCGTTTTATGGGTCGGCTTAGAAATCGGTATTGAAAAAGAGCTTGTGCGCGCTACAGCAGTAACTGCGACTGTATCGTATTACCTTTTTTCTGATTGTTTACCAAATGGTCAAAGTGTGGGTAAAAAACTTTTGGGCATTGCAGTTATAAGTGCAAGAACGGGTAAAAAGTGCAATATTTTTCAGTCGCTCTTTCGAAATGTTATTACTCCATTCTTAGGTTTTATTGACTCAATTTTCATTCTTGGTAAAAAGAGGCAACGGCTCGGTGATAAGTTAGTGAGAACGGTGGTGGTAGTGCACTAGTTTGTTGAAAAAATTGATAGCGCTGAGGACTTGCGTTCAAGTCGGGCTTTGTTTTCGTGGTGGAGCAGCCTTGCTTAGGTGGTAGCGTTACTCACATACTTAATGTAGCGTTGTAAGAAAATTGGTATTGGAGTCCAAGTTTTATGTCAGAAAAAGAGAAAATGTTAGCAGGTGAGCTTTATGACCCAAGTGATGAAGAGTTATTAAAGTTAAGGTTGAGCGCTAGGTTACTAACTGAAAAATTGAATGCTACCTCTGTTGAGCATAAACAAAAGCGAGTTGAAATAACTAAGCACTTGTTCGGCACAACAGGTGACGATATTCATGTTGAATCTTCTTTCAATTGCGACTACGGATCCAACATTCACGTTGGAGATAATTTCTACGCTAATTTTGGTTGTGTGATTTTGGATGTTGCGGAAGTTAAGTTTGGTGATAACTGTTTACTTGGGCCTCAAGTTGGAATTTATACTGCGACTCATCCCTTAGATCCTATCGAGAGGAACAGTGGTTTAGAGCTAGCAAAGCCCATAAACATTGGTGACAATTGTTGGATAGGTGGCCATGCCGTAATCAACCCCGGCGTAACACTTGGGAACAACGTGGTGGTAGCCTCTGGCGCAGTCGTTACAAAGAGTTTTGGAGACAATGTCGTTGTTGGTGGCAACCCAGCCAGAGTACTGAAGGAAATCGTCACTAAGCGATAATAAAGTATATGGACTATTTTGAGCCTGAGTTTAGGACTTATGATCAACTCACCCCAAGCTTTGATGCGTTCAGCGGTTACTTGTTGACGCACTTGAATGTCTAAAATTTGCTTCAATATAGAATCGTTACACGTGGCGCTTTTGCCGTGCGTTGAGCTTGTTTAAAAGTCTCATACGAAATCATTTGTATTACGTGTCTCATACTTTTATTGGATTTTCGTCACCAATAACAAACCAAAAGGCTGGCTCCAAAATGTTAGTAACAAAGATTGAAACGGAACGATTAATTCTAAGAGAGCTAGTTGAAGATGATGCAAGCGAATTGTTTGACATCTTCTCAGACCATGAGGTCATGAAATATTGGAACTCTGGCCCTTGGGTTTCAATTGAAGAAGCGCGGACATTTATAGCCAAGAGTACACAGGCCATGAATAGCAATACAGAAGTGACACTAGGCATCTTCCTAAAGAGCAATGGCCAACTTCTGGGTAAGATAATGCTGTTTAATCACGTGAAAGAGTCTAGGCGCGCAGAAATTGGCTTTGGCGTTAGTCGTCATTTCTGGGGTAAAGGCATTGTATTAGAGGTGGGAACTGCATTAATCGAACACGCATTCAAAACACTGAATTTACGTCGAATCGAGGCTGAGATAGATCCAGACAATGCTTCTTCAGGTAAAGTCTTGGAACGGTTAGGTTTTATAAAGGAAGGTTTCCTTAGGCAGCGTTGGGAAGTGAATGGAGTAGTCTCAGATTCAGCAATTTACGGGTTGTTAGCTAAACCCCTGGACAGCGTTTAGTACCCAGCCTTAAAAGCATCTAATAGATCTAGCCTGCTCGTACTCAATACACAGCCTTACACTTGACGGCGAGGTTTCTTGAATTGACTTGGTGGTCACAGAATGTACTATCACGGATAGGACTTACTGCAAGGATAGCAGCATGAGCGAGAAATTGTTTTGGGTTAATCCCTACCAAACAGAACTTAACTCAAGAGTGACCAATGTAGACGGAAATAAGGTTGAATTGGACCAGACTATCTTCTTTGCAGAGTCTGGAGGCCAAGAGAGTGATAAAGGAACGATTAATGGTATTCCGGTTTTGATTGCTCAAAAGTTAGGTGTTCGACTTATTTACACATTGGAATCCTCTCCAAATTTTACTCTTGGTGACATTGTAACTACGAATATTGATTGGAAGCGTAGATATGCCTTAATGAAGCTACACTTTGCGGCTGAAGTGGTGCTCGAGATGTTTTATCAGCGTCGGGAAGGCATTGTTAAGATAGGCGCGCATATTTCTGAAAATAAGAGTCGCATAGATTTCGAGTGGTCTGAAAGTATTGGCCCGCTATTGAAAGAAATTGAAACTGATGTGCAAGATTTGATTAACTCTGATTCAGTTATTATTAGTGACTTTTCCGATCAAGAGAGTGAAAGAAGGTATTGGAGAGTGGATGGGTTTGCGCAAGTGCCTTGCGGTGGCACTCACTTAAAGCGCACATCAGAAGTCGGCCAAATTCAATTAAAACGCAAGAACATCGGTAAAGGCAAAGAAAGGGTAGAGATAACCTTATGCTCGTAAGTCGATAGGGCATTAGAAATAGATTCCTAACACGTGGCATTTAATTCATGGTGAGATTCACATTTGCGATATGAAGGTTGAGATTGAGGGCGTGTTGGCTACTTCTGAACGAAAGGTTACAGGGGTGAGAGGATGATATGTCGAAAGTAACATTGAAAGGCTTTATTTTAGTTCCGGAAAAGGATTTAGAATTAGTAAAACATGAGTTAATAATTCACAAAAGGCTCACGTTAGAAGAGTCGGGCTGCCTTACTTTTCTTGTGACTCAAAGCTCGACTAATCCGTTTCGTTTTGATGTCTATGAGGAGTTCGTCGACAAAGCCTCTTTTAAACAACATCAGGAAAGAGTTCAAGCCTCACATTGGGGAAAAGTAACAGCCAATGTTAAACGGCAATACGAAATCTTTGAATGTGTGCATGACTAATCGAATCGGAGTGATTTAGAGCGTTTACGCTTTGTTTTTTAGATTGCTCTACGCTCTACTATGTTGCTTTATTCATCTATTAACCTGGCTTAGTGTTCTTAATGCTTTGCCGTATTAAATCTAGAAATTTTAATGGAAGTGTTATGTTTAGAGTTGTGTATGAATGGCGTGTGCCAAGTGAAAAAATGGATGAGTTTCAAAATATATGGCGTTCGACGACAGATTCAATTCATGAGTCAGTAGATGGGGCGCTTGGTAGTTTTATGCTTCGTTCTTACGATGTACCGGAAAAGGTTTTAACTATTGCCAAGTGGCGAACACGTGAAGACTGGGAGCGGTTTTGGGGAACTAGTAACCCAGAAAAAATGAAGAAGATGAGTGAAATTGCAGAGCGTATTTCAGTTGAACCATTCGATGAAATTGAAGATAGAACTAAGTAGGGCAATAGAAACGTTAAAGTGGTGCCTAATGAACAGTTTGGCGGATAATATGAAAGACAGCCTTAACCAAGGAATAGGGTTATGCAGATTTTAATCGTTGGAGGTAGTAAGGGGCTAGGAAGGTTCTTGGCTACGAACTTACAGGGTACAGAAATTTATGCGATTTCTAGATCAAAGCTAGTTGAGGAGGGAGTCGCTTCTGTTTGTATTGACGTTGATCCCGATAAAAAACCAGATTACACGTGCTTCAAAGGTGTAGAGTTTGACATCATAGTTTATTTGGCGTCGATGTGGGGAGAGTCTTCAGAATTGACAACAAACGAACTGATTGAGTTTATGAATGTTGGCCCGATTGGGTATCTTAATTTAGTCAATGAGCTTAACGCTTTAGGTTCACTTAACGATAAATGCAATATTGTATCTATTGGCTCTACAGCAGAGCTTTCAGAAAGTAGTGAATACCCTGCATTCGCCCTCAGTAAAAGATTACTCAAAGATATTTCTAGCCAGCTGCAAAACGTTTATCGTGATTACCGCTTTACTCATTTTACAATAGGTGGGATCGGGCATGCTGAAGAGGAACGTATTGAGTATTCGAGTGTTTTGGAGATTATAAATATGCTAACTAAGCTTGATCCAAACACATACCTTTCAAATATGTATATAAAGTCCAAGCTAGGAATGTAGCTCTCAAGCTGTATTACGTACCTGCTCCTATGGTTTGGCATCATGTGCATTCTTTTTATTGAGCTATGGTTATAACTCCAATGAAAGGAGTTTACTTATGTCATACATTGATGGTTTTGTCGCTGCAGTACCGACAGCGAATAAAGAAAAGTATATCGCACACGCAAAAATAGCAGCAGAAATGTTCAGGGAGTTTGGGGCCTTAAAGGTTGTTGAGACGTGGGGGAGTGAAGTACCAGATGGTGAGATCACATCATTTCCCATGGCAGTTAACGCTGAAAGCAACGAAACCGTTGTGTTTTCGTGGGTAGTCTGGCCTTCAAAAGAAGTTCGAGACTCAGGGTGGCTGCGGATTATGGGTGATCCTCGAATGAGTCCAGATAATAACCCAATGCCCTTTGATGGAAAGCGTCTCATTTATGGCGGATTTGATGTTATTTTGGAGCAGTAAAATACCAAAGAATCTCAACTCGATTCGTGACACTTGGTGTTTTAATCAGTATTACGCTTCTGATGTACGTTCAATAGAGTATTCCGCGATAAGTGTTGATAAAACTCCATTTGGAGGCTTAGAGTAAAAATGGAAGAGATAAATTATTCACTGATTGTCGTATCAGCTATCGCTGCCATCGCTAGCCCCGGACCTGCAACTCTTGCGATAGCAGGCACGTCAATGAACCACGGTCGGCGCTTTGGTGGGTATTTGGCTGCAGGTGTTTTAACGGGGTCTTTATTTTGGTCAACCTCAGCCGCTTTTGGTCTCGCAACCATACTCTATAGCAATGTTTGGCTTTTTGAAATTCTTAGATATTGTGGGGCATTTTATCTTTTATATTTGGCTTTAAAGTCCGTACATTCTGCCTGCAACATCGAGCAGCTAAAGTTACCCAAAACATACGTAACGACAAAGAAGGGTAACTACTTAACCGGAGTGTTAATTCACTTAACTAACCCAAAGGCTATTCTGTTTTTCGGTGCGCTTTATTCGATAGGGGTTCCTCCTACGGCCAGTCCGTTGGAATTGTTGTCGGTCATTTTTGTTGTAGGGCTGGTTAGTGCTTTGGTTTTCTTTGGCTATGCTTTTCTTTTCGCGTATAAAAAGGTCAGGCAAACCTATCTCAGATCCAAAGCAGTTTTTGAAGGCGTGTTCGCGTTATTTTTTGGTGCGGCAAGTATTAAGTTGCTGCTTAGTGAGGCAGGAAAATGAAGCACAAAAGGCTTGAAGAAATAAGAATAGATAATCTATCTGATTTGACGGTCTATTAAGTATACTAAGTAGCCGATTTGTTAACTTCCATAAGAGCTGCTGGCTAGAAAAAGCTTACAACCAAACGATGCTAAATATTATCATTCAAAGGGCTAACAAAGGCCCATAATTTAATTCGTATCACTGTTCATGATTGTGCTCTTCGCGCAGTGCTGTAGTATTAGTAACGTGTTGTTAATACTAAATATAACCAATTGAAACCTGGACGTTGCATTACTTGTAGTTCGATGAAATGTTATCCCGCAAGACGTTAATTTGGAGAAAAGAATGGATTCAAACTCACTATTATTATTTGTTGTCGCTTGTCTCGCTATCAACATGATTCCTGGACCTGATGTAATTTATATTGTTTCCAATACAATGAAAGGTAAATTATCTGCTGGGCTGAAAGCGGCTCTGGGGCTTGGTATTGGTTACTTTTTTCATACACTAGCGGCATGTTTAGGTTTGTCAGCAATAATTCTGAGTTCATCTTTGGCTTTTAGCGTTGTTAAATGGTTAGGGGCCGCTTACCTAGTTTATTTAGGTGTTCAGTCATTACTGTCTATGTGGCGTGGAGAAAGTAAAATCGTTGAAAACAAAAATGTTGATAATAATAAAAATGTGTTTGTTCAGGGGGTTATCGTCAGCGTCTTGAATCCAAAAGTAGCGCTATTCTTTCTCTCGTTTCTGCCTCAATTTATTGATACGTCTGCAAGCTCAACATCAATGCAATTATTAGTACTTGGCTTGCTGTTCAGCGTACTTGCGACGACATGTAACGTTTTGTACGCATCTGTGGGTAATTGGGTATTTAGTCGTCCACACTCTCAGCGTTATTCAAGAACTCTTGAAGGTGTTTCAGGTATTCTACTTATCAGTCTAGCGAGTAAAGTGGCATTTAGTGATCGTTAGATACAGGGCATTTTATTCTCGTGATTATTATATGGCTAATGTTTGCTCAATCTATACGCTAAATGAGTGCTATTGCATAGGTTGAATCACAAATTTCAAAAATACCAATAAGTGAACGTATTTATTTATAGTATGGTTGGCGCGATTTTATCGTAGCTAGGTTAATAACATGAAAAATAAAGTAATTCTGTGTTCCGCATTCCTTTTGGGTTTGTCAGGTTGTGCTTCTGTTCCTACTGTTGATTCGACAGTATCAAATCAAATGAAATCATTTGAAGCACCTCAAAAGGGGAACGCAGGGATTTACATTTACCGAGAAGATGCTTTTGTCGGAGCAGCGCTTAAAAAGTATGTTTACGTCGATGGGGAATGTATTGGTGAAACCGCTCCTGGTGTATTCTTCTACCATGAGGTCGAAGGCAATAAAGAACATCAAGTAAGTACAGAGTCTGAGTTTTCTGAAAATCACTTAACTATCTTAACGGAAGAGGGCCGTAATTATTTCGTTAATCAATACATTAAAATGGGTGTATTTGTTGGTGGTGCGGGCGTAGAACTCGTAGACGAAAGCAAAGGTAAAGCAGAAGTACTAAAAGTCGACATGGCAGAAAAAGGAAACTGTTCTTCGATCTAGTTTTACAAACAGACCGCTTTTTAGATTAAAAAACACATTATCAATGTAACCCAACGCTTGATGAGATCCATTCAGCGTTGGGTTTTGTATTTTTGGCAAACAGTATACCTATTTCAGACCGCATGATTTGCCACCTCCTAGCTTGAGCCCACTTATTGTTCAAAGAATCTACTTGTGAAACGTGAATTTTCGAGAGGATTTCGTAGGGAGCAATCCTACAAACGCGATTAACAGATATGCCATTCCATCATTAACCTTGTCGAGTGTATTGCTAAACTAGGTAGCGGTGTGTCTCCTCTCATTAAACAAATAATAGGTATATCAGTTTTAGCTTCTATGCCTTTACATCATGCACTCGGAGCGCAATTTAAAATCAAAGGGCTAACACCAATATTAGAGAAAAATCTTGAAAGTCACCTTACACCACTAACGAAACTCTCTGTTTCAAACATTACCTCAAATCGACTAACGCAGATGGTTAATAATGCGTTAAACCCTTATGGCTACTATCATTCCGAGCTCAATGTTCGGAGATCAGAGAATGATCTCATCACGCTTGAGGTTGACGCGGGGGAGGTTATGTTGGTCAAAAAATCTAATATTGCTGTGTCGGGAGAGGCCAGTAACGATCAAGATTTCATCGAACTAATTAATCAAGCTCAACTTAAACAAGGGCAGCCGTTGCTTCATTCTGAGTACGACACGCTAAAACGAAACTTGATTTCATTGGCTCAGCAAAAAGGTTACTTAGATGGACGTTTTATCGAATCGTCTTTGGAAGTCATTCCAAGTTTGAATCAAGCTCATGTGAATCTGCATTTCTCTAGTGGTTCTCGTTACCAATTTGGAGAGCTCTCTGTCCTTACGTCGGGTATCGAAACGGCTCGAATAGAAGCGATGAGAACATTTGAGTGGGGCGACGATTTTGACACTTTGAAATTGAGTCAATATCAGGCCGATCTCTCCAGTACTGATTGGTTTCGCAGTGTGATTGTGAAAGCGGATTTCGAGGAGGTATCCGATGGTCATAAGGTGCCGATAGAAGTGCTAGCAGAGCCGAATTCACGCAATATTGTGCAAGTCGGCGGTGGGTATTCGACAGACTTGGGGTTACGCGCTTCGCTGAATTGGAGCAAGCCTTGGTATAACGCACGTGGACACAGTTTTGAGGCACAAGCGTACGCTTCCAAACCGGAACAATCGCTATTACTTGGTTACAAAATTCCCACACAAAATGTTCTAACGGATTACTACGGGATTCAGTTTGAATCTAAGCATGTCGACTATCGAGACACATCGAGTTTTTCTAATGATTTATCGTTTGAAAAACACTGGCAGTTAGACAGTGATTGGCAAAGCACCATGCACGTTCGTTATTTGCAAGAGAGTTATCGACAAGCGTCGGAGAATAACGAATCACAGTTGTTATTACCGGGGGTGACATTTTCACTGCTTGATCGTAAGAACGATCAATTAGAAGTAAAGCACCGTCACGTCTACTCATTGGAATACTCAGACCCCAATTTTTTCTCGGATTCTCGTTTGCTACGTATTGAGGGCAATAGTGTTCTGTCTTGGGACATTAGTGAAAAACACAAGTTTCACTTTCGTTCTAATGTTGGCATTAATGTCGCTGACACTTTGAGCGATATTCCATCATCATTACGTTTCTTTGCGGGAGGTGATGGCAATCTTCGTGGTTATGGTTATGAGTCTATCTCTCCGAGAGATGAAAATGGCGATTTAACCGGTGCTCGTTACATGTTTACTGCTGGGCTGGAATATCAATATCAGGTCTACCGCCAATTGTGGCTTGGGGCATTTTATGATGTCGGTGATGCCTTCAACGATAGGGTGGATTGGAAAAGCGGTACAGGGTTGAGTTTGATATGGAGCTCAAAATACGTGCCCGTCAAAGTGGATTTTGCTTACGGTTTAGATGCTCCTCAAGGAGACCAATTCCGCGTTCACTTTTCGCTAGGCACGCAGTTTTAGCGGGCATTAAAAAGGCTCTCATCCTTGCAGATAGAGAGCCTTTTTAAGTCTTGATTGTTTAGAGTTCGAACTCACCATTCAGTTTCTTGAATATCCAGTTAGGCGCCTTATGCCATCCACCATAGTTTGGATTCTTAGTATGGATCTCATTCATTGATTGCCACTGAGTTTGGCCTTGTCCATCTCGAGATACTCGCCAAAACAGTTCATCTTGTTGTCGAGTTAAGTAGTGCATGACATGTTCTGCAAAGGCTTCGCTTTGGACCAACACACCAAATTCCACATTGAGGAAATCCGATCTTGGGTCGAAGTTTGATGAGCCGATATAAGTCAGCCGATCATCGAGTATCACCGTCTTATTGTGATAATAAGTATCCGCATGGAAGTAATGGTCATCATTTTTCGCTTGGTTTTTGTACTCAAGTATATGAACGCCCTTATCCAACAAGGTTTGGCGGTGCTCCTCGTAATAAGCCGGAATAAAGCCAGAATCATTAGAGGCAGACGAGTTCGTCATTAACGTGATGTCCGCTTTTTGCTCCATCAAGGTATCAATAAAGGCAAATTCACCATCACTTGGTACCACATAAGGCGTTGATATCACTGCTTTGGATGCAGAGGTTATTTGTTGCCAAACTTGGTGTTCTGTACGTTTTCTAAAGTAGGGTTTGTTGTTTTCTAACTTGTTTAATGAGTCGAAAAAGGGGGTGACTTGCGCAGCGATGAAGTCGGGACTGGTCAGGTGTTTAACCTGTTTTTCAACTTCAGCCAGAATGATGCTTTTGTCTTTCTCACCTTTATTAAGCGCTTTAGTAAACGCGGAATAGTTTGGGGTAACGTTAACGATGTTTTCTATTGGCGTGACATGCTCGCTGTCCCAAAGCTGTTGGTAGTTTTGGTCGAATGCTCGAATAATGCTGCCTTTGAACAAGACATCCATATCAAAGAAGTTGGCTTTACGGCTGTAACCAAAATAGTCGTCGCCAATGTTACGTCCACCTAGAATCATCCATTGATGGTCGACGTTGAAGTACTTCTCGTGCAGACGATTGTCCAAACGTTGTTGATGAGTAGAGAAGTTGACAGCGCGACCAATCCAACCTGACTTACGTGAATCAAACGGATTGAATAGACGGATTTGAATGTTGTCGTGAGCACTGAGATCAGCAAGCCATTTCTCGTTAAACACCAATAAATCATCGAGAGTGAGTCGAACTTGCACGCCACGATCTGCTGCTTGTTTGAGTTCATTGAGTAGCATCAAACCAAGCGTGTCACTCTCCCAAGAAAAGTAAGTCATATCGATGCTTTGCTGAGCATTTCTTACCAGCTCAACGCGACGCGCAAAGGCTTCCGGAGCGGTAGGAATTAAGTAAACTTTGGCTTGATGCTGAGTAGTTTGCCAATTGGCTTCAAAATCCGGTTCAACTTGAGGGTAGGGCTGAGCACAGCCAACTAATAGTGCACTGAAGATAAAGAGTAGCAGAGCACGGAGGGCGTTAGGAAACATGAGTAAACCTTCCTAATTATGTTCAAGGAATAAGGATGAAAAAAGCCAGTGAACTGGCTTTTAGGTATTCGGTAACGAGTTTTTAGTGACTGAAGATGACGTTACATGTGACTCAGAATCAGCCCAAGCTCCTCGAGACCGTTGAGGCGACCTTGGCGCAGTTTTGGATCGATGCCTGAGTGATGAGCATTGTCCCAGTCTTGCGTGGATTGAATGCCGCCATCGTTATCGATCAGCAATACTCGGTCAGTCGCACTGCTGTATTGGAAGTCCTCAAATAAACGTTCGCTAAACCACATACGAGAGAGTTCGTTCATCATTGCTTTGTCTTTGCTACCTGGACGAACACTTGAACCATCGAGTTTTAATGCTTTATTAAACACAAATGGTAATTCCGATGCATTGCAAGCGCCCACAATACAACTGATGCTTTTGAGTAAATCGCCAACGTCGAGATCGCCATTTTCACCTTTGGTGTTGTAAGTCCATACGTTGAATCCAGGTTTGTAGTCAAAGTAGTAGAAGCTTGGCGTTGCTCCTGTTGCTTCTTCAGTTGAAACTTTATGACGGTTTGGACCCGTGAAGAGCAAATCATGCAACGTGGTTTTGAATTGCTGCATGTTTTTGGACGCGCCATTCAGTTCGCTTTCATGGTTAGGGAAGAAGTCAGCCAGAGCAAGTAACTCCGTGGTTGAATCGGAGTTCCCCAAACCGAAGAACAACTTAGTCATCGCCTCATAAGCGGTGCTAGGTAGCAGTTCCAATAAGTCAGAAAGATCGAGTTCAATTGAAGCTGAATCGTTGAGTAATGAACGATATTCGGTGCGTAAACGGTTTAAGTTCGTTTCCGATTCTAGCCACTCCACCATGTATTCGACGATTAAGTTTTCGTCACCACTTTCAATGATTTCTGGCGCTTCTTGGCTCAAGATTTCAATAATAGTTGGGATCAAAAATGTCAGGCTCGGCAGCATGCCCAGAGTATTGCTTTCTGCACTGTTTGAGCCAATTACCGTCGGTACGATCCATTCACTCTCAATGGCTTGCTCAGTAAAGTGATAGCCTGGTACTTCTTTCACAAGAAACGCTGGTGGGCGATGCTCGATGTAAGGCGCAAATGGCATCAACGTAGATAATGGGCTGTTGTCGCGTGTTGGACTGATAACCGGAATATTCGCGGCGGTCAGTACCCAGTTCTTAAGACGTTGAATAGGATCAAGCATCTCGCTTTGTACCTTCATGATCTCTTCAAGTGGTAGTAACGCAAGATCTTCAACGCTTTGCTCTGGTCTTTGGCTCTTGGCAACATCGTAACTTTTATATTCAAAGCCGTAAGGGTTGCTTTGCATGATGGCACGTTGAAAGTGCTCACCTGCGATTGCAGCATCGCCTTTTGATTGCTGTAAAATTCCCACCGACATGGCACCTGCACCTTGACCCATGAGTGTCACGTTTTGCGGATTGCCGCCGAATGCCTCTATGTTTTGTTGAACCCATTCAAGCGCGTGTTTTTGATCGCCTAGACCAAAGTTACCGCCCTCTGGGTTGTCCAAACCATCGACCCAAACACTGCCCAACAAGCCCAAACGATAGTTAAAAGTAACTGCAATAAACGGGTTACCATCGTCAGCACCTTGTGCAACCACCATATCACCATGAATTAGCGGTTCTGAGCCCGCGCCGTATTCAAAGTCTCCACCGTGAATAAAGACATACACTGGCAAATCTGCGTACGCTTCTGTCCCTGCTGGTCGCCAAATGTTTAGGTTCAAACAATCTTCTGATTGCGTTTGTGCCGTGGTTTTTAACTGCGGGCACGCATCACCGAACTGAGTCGCATCAATATCGCCTTCAAGTGGGACCGCAATGCTGTGCTGAAAGCGGTCTGCTTGCGCAAATTGGATACCTTTGAACGCCTCTACCGCTGCCAGTTTTTCATCCGCATCAAGAGGCGTGATGACAAGGGACTCTTTGGTCGCTTGAATGGTTGCATCGCCAATTTCCAAAGCGATATGCTCTGGTGGTAAGGGTTGTAGTGGCTTCGGGCCGTTAGGAACGCTAGGTTTACCAGAGTCATCACTGCAAGCAGCTAAGGCAAGAGTGATGGTAATGGCTAAAGTTGAGCGATTGAGTAAAGTCATTGTTATGTCCAAAAAGTCATTTGGTGCGTACACCGAAAATGTTAAACGGCATCTAACAAGCGACGTCCTGACGCTTTGGCATTAATCCGTGAATGGTTGGATGGCTTGTTGTATTGATGGCTCAAATGGTAGGACATCGGCGACAGTTTCAGTAATCGCCTTTGTAGGATGCAGTCCTACCATCGTCTAGGGGCCGGCTCTTTATGAGAGCTAGAAACGGTAACCAAGATTTAAGGTTACTGACTCTCGAGTTTCCCCTTTGTTATAGAGAAAGGTCAGGTTGTAGTTTTTGCCGATTTGCTTATTGAAACCAGTCAAAAACGCCCATTGATTAAGATCTACACCAATGTCGTAATCGAATTCGATATCACCGCTTTTTACATGCCCGTCCATTCGAGCGTCCAGTCCTTGATATTCTGCTCCGACAAAGAACTGCGTGCGATAATCGACAAGTTGATAACCCAACATCGGCTGTACAGTAACAATACCATCGCCCCAATCATCTAAGCCCTTTAAGCGAGTTTGCGAATAGGTACCAGTGACAGAAGCAAAGAACTCTTTATAGCCAACCGAAAGGGTTGTACCTATACCACGAAGGTCATATTCCAAATGCAGCGGCACGTCTAAGCGTCCGCGACTACAAAGTGCAGATAAACCATCGCAAAACTTATCACCTAATCCTGGCAGTTTATCGTTCAGCTTATCTTTTATGTACTGGCCACCTTCACCCGTGTAGGCGGCATCAACATTGGCATCGACATTAACTTTTCCGATGTAACCAAATACATTCCAAAATGGCAGGATGTTTACATCGCCACGAAGCGTCATGCTCTCAGCACTCACGATGCCGACACTGTCTTCTGGATCAAACAGTTCATTAAGGCCGATGCCTTCAATCGTGAAATCATTAAATGGAATATTCATATCTTGATTTCGATACGCTAGCGATACACCAAACGGCAGAGGCAAATCGATACCTTGACGACGAACCATATCACCCATTAAAGGAAAAACGCGGTCTAGCTTAACACTGGCTTCTTGCATGCGTGGATCAGAGACCTCATTCAAGCGTTTTTCGTCTAGTACTTGCACGCCAAGCTTATCTTCATAAATCGCTACCGGTTTTACGCTGCTCATCATTTCGAGGGGTTTATTTTTCTTTGAACCAACTATCTTGGTGTTTTTACTGGCAATCGCAATTTTGCCTGATGTTAACTTCTGGAAGAGGATCTCTTGATCGTAAGAATCCACTTGGTAGTTGTGATGTGTGAACGGTTTATCGTTGGTAATGACCATACGTTTCGGTTCACCATTAACCAACTCAATATCAACGCTTAAAAAGCGAAAGTAGGCGATATCTTGAGGAAGACCGTATTTTGAGTAATTAAAACTGATGATCACATTACCATTCTGATCCTCTTTGGCTCTTACTGATGACGGATCAAAACTCTCCGCGTAGTTTCGAAGGCGGTATTCTGTTCGTGTGAAAGCTTCGATCTCATCAAGTACTTTTTCATTTTCATCGAGTTGTTCAGGGTTGTACTTGATACGCAGATCAATGTTGCCTTTGTTATCGGTGTTCTTAACCAAGTAGACGGACGAATCGCGAACGCTATCACCGATTTTAACACTTCGGTGGGCATGCTCGACCAAATGCTCGCCTTGAACTAGAGAGCTGATGGCCAGTTTTGGTAAATCATGACTGATACCATATTTGTCGAACAGTGCTCGGCCTTGCTCGATTACTTCGTTGTAGGTCGTCGTCTCTTCAGCGGCGAAGCCAAAAGTGGGGGTAGTAAGCATTAGTGCGCTCGCGAGCACAGTAAGAGAAGACGTCTTGCCGGCGCGTAATTCAAAAAAACTCATGACAGTTTCCACTCTGAATAGTCTCAAACCTTCGAGACTCAGACAGTTAATGTGTCACTGAACTTCTTGTTCAGTTAGATAGATATGTTTGCTGTGATTGACGTTGTGAATGCATGGTTTTCGATTGCATTTCGTGAATCAATGAGAGGATTTTATGAGGTGAAGAGAAATACCGTTAATCGCTTTTGATGGATACTATCCTCGCTTTATGGGTTACGAAAGAATAATGGCTAGCTCACAAACAAACAGCCCCGCATAGCAGAAGCAATGCAGGGCTTTAGTTTCAAGAACGGAGGTGACGCTTAGACCGTAACGCGAACACGAAACAGATCAGTAAACAACTTGGCAATCATCAAAATAATCATAATGTTTACCAGCATCAGCAAGGGCGTTTCAATTCGATACGCTGGGGTTAAATTGAGCGCTCCTGATGTCAAGACAACCAATAAGTTAATACCTAGAATTCTGTGTACCATCAGTTTTGGTGTGGAAAAGACTTTCCAAATTACGATGATGTTGATGAAGTAGAATAGCCCAAGCTGCCAAAGCTCGGTCATCATTGGCATTAGGAAAATGTATTGCAATAGAATCACCGTGCCAGTGCCTATCACACCAAAAAATGCATCTTTAATAATGCTTGGTGGCATAGTAGGAACGATTGAAGAGAACACGCCTGCTAGCATCGGAAAAATGAAACCTCCGGGTACGGGCAGATAAATCCAGATCAACAAAGAAGTGACGAACATGGAGACACCTTGCAATACCTTTCTGCCGTCTTCATTCAAATGCTGGATAAACGTTCGATGCTCGTGATGCCAAACCGTGTTTTTCTCTCTTTGCATGACATAAGCAACGTGACCAATGAGCGACGTACTTGGATTTTTAATATCAAAGCTTTGCAGTTGCTGCGTTAGTGTTGGCCAATCGATCTCACGACTTTGCGATTTATCTGCTTGTTCTAGCAATCGGTCTTGGATTTGTGCCATCTCATTTAAACGCGCACGCCATAGCTGACGATGTTCTTTCAAGTGGTAGCTGCCAGTAAGTGGTAAGCCGACCAGTTGGAATAACTTTTCTATGTTGGCGGTGTTGGTCTCAAGAGCTTCAATATCTATATCATTGGGCGATTTCATAGCGTTAAGCATCGCCTCTCTGCTGGCCTCAAAACGTTGAATGAAGTTTTGTTCTGTACTGACTGGCCAAACTAATCGGTACACAACAGAAAACGTGATCACACCAAGAATAGTCTCTTGCATGCGAAGAACAGCGAAGTGGAACGTTGCTTGACTATCAAATCCTCCCATACATGCGATGATGGAGCACACAGCAAAACCGATAGAGAACACATAACCATACTTTTCGTCGCTCGACATAAAAATGCACGCACCTAAAAACAAGGTGAAGAAGGTGAGAAACAAAAAGCGATCTTGAGAAAACGTCGTGATGAGGAAAAAGGCATAACCGATGCCAAGGAGGGTTCCTAATAAGCGATTATGACCTTTGTTTATCGAGTGAGCGAAGCTTTCATTTAATGCCATTACCGCGACTGCGATCGCTGCCCAATACGGTTTCTCCCATTGAAACCATAAGGCAAGGCAGATCGCGATAACGATAGACAGCGCAGCTTTGATTGCTTCTTTGGTTGAGGCATTAAACATACATTCCACCGCATTATTGTTTGATGATTTTGATAGAGGCCGTCATACCAACACGTAGTTGAAAATCTTTCGGTAAGTGATCTAATTTAACTTTAATTGGAATGCGTTGAGCTAAGCGTATCCACTGAAAGTTAGGGTTCACATTGGGCAAAAGATCGTTACCAGTACTACCATCTTGTTTCGCAATGCCGTAGCCAATGCTTTTGATTTTTCCTTCCAACACAGCTTCATTGTGCATCATTAAGGTCACGTAGGCTTTATCTTGTGGATCAACGCCAACTAAATCCGTTTCTTTGAAATATCCTTCGATCCAAAAGCTGTCTTCATCAATCAAAGCCACGACTGGGGAGTTAGCGACGACTTGAGAGCCGACGCGTAAGTTCAAATTAGTTATATAACCATTCGTTGGCGCATAAACTTTTGTGTAATCAAGGTTTAGCTTGGCTTCTTCAACATTGGCTTTCGCGAGCTCTACGTTGGCAACGGCTGTCTCCACCGCATTGTCTAGGTTATTCAATGTCAGTACAGGTACAGCGCCAGGTGTGCGCTTTTCTAACTTAAGTGCTCGCTGCTCTTCATTTTTGGCCTTTGCTAGTAATGCAATGGCTTGCTTTTGAGCTGCTAGCGCTTTGTGGTACGCCGCTTTATAGATGCTTGGGTCAATCTCAAACAGCAAATCGCCTTGTTTCACTTGCGAATTGTCTTCAACGTAGACTTGGATGATTTGTCCTGTTACGCGGGGGGTTATAGAAACGATGTGCGCGCTAACTTGGCCATCTCTAGTCCAAGGGTTGTCAGAGTATGATTGGTAGTAGCTGAAAATCACGGTGCCAGCGGAACACAGTAGTAGCAGTGTGATGAGATAACGTTTTATCACGGAATTTGCCTCAAAATATCGTAATGAATCGACCAATAACGCCAGTAAAAATCACAATTAGGCTTAGCTCTGCGAGTGCAGGAAATGCAACGTATTTGTGGAGTCCCAGTTTTGTAGCAACGGTTCCGACCAAAATGGTGAGCATGTAAGCCAATGCAATAACCAGCAACAAGGGTGGGAAGTAAACTTCGCCCCACACAAGTTCATGTGGCATTGAGTTCATGGTGTTTTTCTCTATTAACTTGATGAATGGAAAGATAAGGCAAATGATGGCATCCGTGATAATCGCTTTTGGAGGACCTAATCCATCAAACGAAAGGTGTTATGCGCTATATAGAGGGAATGATGCAACCAAACCGCTTTTTGAAGCGCGAAAACAAAAATAAAATTATTTTGCGATTTATCTGGTGTTCATTGCAGAACGCTAAGTTATTAAATTTTCGACAATTATTGATCGATTTTTGCTTTTGAATATGCGAAGTGATGGTTTCATCCTTCAAATGGGATTACGAGTTGTGAGATTTTGTTCCTAATATTCGCTTCGAAGCAAACGAGATGCTTTTTAAATTAAATAATCCAACAAATATGAGTGACAGATTATTCGTTAGATTATTTGAGTTTTATATTTATTAGTAAGAGTAAAATTGTCATGGAAATTATTTCTAACCTTTTTGACATGGCACCATTTGTTGCTCTCTTTATTACGCTCTCTCTCGGTTATATGGTAGGTAAAATTACCATTGGTCGATTTGTTCTTGGCGGTGTTGCCGGAACATTATTAATGGGTGTAATTATTGGGCAATTTGGTGTTCATATTGATCCCGGCGTAAAAAGCATTTTCTTTGCGCTCTTTATTTACGCTGTAGGGTATCAAGGTGGTGCGCAGTTCTTCAAAGCACTGAACTTTAGAACCATCAACATTCTACTTTCCGCTGTAGTGATGACGGTGTCTGGCCTGCTTTGTGTACTAGCAGCAGCTTGGATGTTCGATCTAGACAGAGGTACGGCAGCAGGCCTTGCAGCTGGTGGTTTGACTCAATCGGCAATCATCGGTACAGCGGGTGATGCGATCGCACGTCTTGGTGGTGTGACAGAAGAAGCGAAGCACCTAATGCAGACCAACGTCGCAGTAGGCTACGCGGTTACGTACATCTTTGGTTCGCTTGGTCCAATTCTGATGGTGACATGGGTATTCCCAACACTGATGAAGTGGGATATCCGAGCAGAAGCGATTGCGCTAGAAGAGAAAAATTCAAATGGTAAGCGTGATTTAGCGCCGGGTGAGTTCAACGCTGTCACAGCGCTGGTTACACGAGCATTTAAAGTGAGCAAAGATGGTGGGCTAGCAGGCAAAACCTTAGCTCAGTTAAACCAACACGCTCTGGCTGCTTGTATTGAATTGATTCAACGCGATGGCAAAGTGCTAGACGTGGACAAATTCACAGCACTGAAAGAAGGGGATGTCATTGTTGTAACAGGCCGCCGTAATGCAGTACATCAGCTGCAAGATGGTTTAGCTGACAATGAGATTGCACTTCCAGAAGGCTATGAAGTTATTGAAGAAAACCGTCAATTGATCGCAGACAACCGCAAACTGATTGGTAAGTCGCTGCAAGAGATTAAAGAGGCTTCGAACCAAGGCTCTATGCGCGGTATTTATGTGACAGACTATATTCGTGAAGGCAACTCAATTGAAATGACGCCGGATCTTGTGGTGAAGAAAAACGACGTCATCCAGCTTACAGGTACAGCAAAAGACATCAATCGCGTTGAGAAAAACATTGGTCAGCGAATGGGCTCAGCAAACGTGACTGACTTAATCGTGCTTGGTATGGGCATGGTGGTGGGTCTATTAATTGGTCTAATCAGTTTTAAGATTGCTGGTATTCCCGTCACTATCGGTTCTGGTGCAGGTTGTTTGATCTCAGGTTTGATCGTCGGTTGGTTGCGTAGCCGCAATCCGCATGTTGCTCAGTTTCCTGTGGGTGCCGCGAACTTTATTCGAGATTTCGGTTTGGCAGCATTTGTGGGCATTGTTGGCCTTGAGGCTGGCCCTCAAGCGGTCGACACCATCAAAGAACACGGTATGTCTCTGTTGTTCCTTGGCATGGGTGTAACGATTATCCCTCAGATTATTTCGTTCTTCTTCTCATACTTTGTATTGAAGATTAAGAACCCAGTTGAAGCACTTGGCTGTGTTACAGGTGGACGAAGTGCGAACCCAGCATTCGCGGCTTTAATGGAAAAAACAGGTAACGCAACGCCAGTATTCTCATTCACTGTGACTTATGCAGTCGCCAATGTACTGCTTACCCTATGGGGTCCAATTATTGTCGGCATTATTACTTTAAACGCAGGCATGTAATTTAAATAAATTCGAACACTCTTATCGCCTAATTAAATAGGCGGTAGGGGAAGTATTATCCAAATTTTACTAAATAATAGATTCAGGTAAATATTATGACTACGCAAAACACAACAATTGATTTTTCAAAATTTGCAGATTTAAGCCCATTTGAATTAAAAGATAAACTTATTGAAGTGGCACAAACTGTTCCTGACCGCGCTTTATTAGATGCAGGTCGTGGTAATCCTAATTTTCTTGCGACACTACCGCGTAAAGCGTTCATTCGTTTGGGTGAGTTCGCAATATTGGAAGCCGAGCGCACTTATTCATACCTAGATGGTGGTTTCGGTGGCATTCCAGATGGTGTGGGCATTGTTGAACGCTTTGACACGTTTGCAAGCAAGAATAAACAAGACCAAGGCGTACAGTTCTTGGAAAAGTCGCTGAGCTACGCAAAAGACCGTTTGGGTCTAGAGAAAGAAGCATTCTTGAATGAACTGGTTAACGCATACCTTGCATGTAACTACCCAGTGCCACCACGTATGTTGACGAACATCGAAACCGTTGTGAAGCAATACATTGCAGAAGAGATGTACGGCCCAATGCCAATGACGACAGATTTCGATCTGTTTGCAACTGAAGGCGGTACGGCGTCTATGACGTACACCTTCCAAACTATGTTCAACAACGGTCTATTAAAGAAAGGTGACAAGGTTGCGCTAATCACTCCAATCTTTACGCCGTACCTAGAGATCCCAGAGCTTAGTGAATACGAACTGGAAATCGTTGAGCTACGTCTGGATGAGACAACATGGCAACTGCCGATGGCTGAAATCGAAAAGCTTGCAGATACAGACATCAAACTGCTTTGTGTCGTGAACCCAGCAAACCCAGCGTCTGTGAAGTTCTCGGATGAAACTCTGGATAACCTATCAAACTTCGTGAACAACGAACGTAGCGACCTGTTCATTGTGACTGATGATGTATACGGCACATTTGCGGACGACTTTGTCTCACTGTTCGCGAAACTGCCATACAACACGCTTTGTGTTTACTCGTTCTCGAAGTACTTCGGTGCAACAGGCTGGCGTTTAGGCTCGATTGCGATTCAACACAACAACGTGTTTGACGATGCAATGCGCAGCCTTCCTGAAGCGCGTCAACTTGAGTTGGACGATCGTTACAAAACGCTGACTCCGGAACCTCGTGAGATCAAGTTTATTGACCGTATCGTTGCCGACAGCCGTAGCGTAGCGCTTAACCACACAGCAGGTTTGTCGCTTCCTCAACAAGTTCAAATGGCGCTGTTCTCATTGAATTGTCTGATGGACTCAGAGAAAAACTACAAAGAAGCATGTAAACGCATCATTCGCGAGCGTTACAAAACTCTGTACAAAAACATGGGTGTAGAAATTGAAGAAAACAAAGATCGTGTGGACTACTACACACTGCTTGAGCTCGACACTCTGGGCGGCAAATTGTACGGACCAGCCTTCGTTGAATGGTTCAAAGCGAGCGAGAAAGGCAAAGACTTCCTGTTCCGCCTTGCACATGAAACCGGCGTTATCCTACTTCCAGGCCAAGGCTTCGATGTAGTGCATGCATCAGTTCGAGTTTCGCTAGCAAACCTTACTCACCACGAATACGAGCTTATCGGTCATGCAACACGCAAAGTGTTGGATGAGTACTTTGCTGAATTCAAAGGCTAATGAATCCAGCCTGATTAAGAATAAGCCTCGGCGTTGTCGAGGCTATTCCGACCAAATAAGCACAGTGCGCGGCATTGTGTTTATTTAGTCGCCAAGCTAACAAACTTCCCTATTAAGAGTGACTTATGAAAAGCATTATTTCTATTCAATCTCATGTGGTTTATGGCCACGCCGGAAACAGTTCTGCAGTCTTCCCAATGCAGAGAATGGGCCTCGAAGTATGGCCAATTCACACGGTTCAGTTTTCAAATCACACTCAGTACCAGCAAGGTTGGACTGGACAGAAGTTTGGGGCAGATGAAATTCATTCTCTAATGAGAGGCTTAGATAACATTGAGAAGTTAGGCGAATGTGGCGCGATACTGTCCGGTTATCAAGGCAGCGCAGAGCAATGTCGAGCGGTGGCCGAAGCGGTAAGTTTAGTCAAATCGCGTAACCACAGCGCGCTTTATGTGTGTGACCCAGTTATGGGTGATCCAGACAAAGGTTGCATTGTGGCAGACGGTGTCAAAGAAGCGATAAGCCATAGCTTGTTGCCCATCGCTGATGTGATTGTTCCTAACCAGTTTGAACTGAGCGAGTTAACAGGTGTGAAAATTGACTCTCTTTATGATGCGGTCACTGCATGTAAAAAAGCCTTAGAGTTAGGACCGAAAATGGTATTGGTGAAACACCTGCATGCACTAACAGATGACGACTTCAGTATGATTTTAGCGACGCCGAAAGCAAGCTATTTGGCCCAACGACCTAGTGTTGAATTTGCTATGCAGCCAGTCGGTGTCGGTGATTTAATTTCTGCGATTTTTACCTCTTGTTTGGTGAAGAAGATGTCTCCTGTCGCAGCCTTCCGTCATACACATAACGCCGTTTACGGTGTATTGGAGATCACAAAAGGCTATGGCACATGGGAGCTACAGACGATCAATGCCCAATACGAATTTGTCGAACCGACGCATGAGTTCAACGTCGTGAAAATTGCTTAGCGCAGTACCTAATTAACGGAGAAGCGTAAAGTTAGCATATAGAAACTTGGCATAATTGCTTTGATGGATAGCATCCTACAATCGCGATTATGGGGTTTAGCCGTGCCTAGCTATAGTAACTCCACACAACGAAACGGACTTCATTTTGACCCAATTAACTTCAAACTGAGTCTCTGGTCATACGCCAGAGAACATTAAATGAGACTGATTATGAATCGTTTAATTTCCTCTGGTGTGACGGTTGCACTTTCGCTGCTGATAGTAGCTTGTAGTTCACCTCATACGCTGGATGTTCGTGTTTCTCAAAGCAACTATAAAGATGTCGAGATCGCGAGTTCGACACCAAATGAGCCACTTCGAATGTGGGCCAATGAAGCGCCGGATTTTCTCTACTCAGCGCACAATCAAACCACACCGATCAAAGTAGAGGGTGAACGGCTCAATATTTTGGCCTTATCGGGTGGTGGCGTAAACGGCGCATACGGGGCCGGCGTTTTGATGGGGCTACAGGAAAAGGGGGAGCTAAAAGATTATGCCATCATTACTGGAGTCAGTGCTGGTGCCCTAATCGCTCCTTTTGTTTTCATTGGCGGTGATGCGATGCCAAAGATGAAAGAAGTCATGCTCAACATCAATGATAAGAATATTTTGGGTAAGAAGAACTTCTTAAATACCCTGTTTAAGGACGCGTTTACCGATGGTGAGAACCTCTATGATTTCATCGCAGACGCTTACCCTGAGCCCATGATCGAGGCGATGGCGCAGCAACACCGCAATGGTAAACGCCTCTTTATTGGCAGTACCCATTTTGATTCAGGCGAACTGGTGATTTGGAATATTGGTGCGATTGCGAACAGTGATTTAGCGGACAAATCTGAACTGATTTACAAGGTGCTTGCTGCGAGCGCATCGATCCCTGGTGTTTTCCCTCCACAATTTATCGATGTTGAACATGATGGAGAAACTCTTGAGGAGTTACACGTAGATGGTGGTCTCGCAGCGCAGGTGTTCTTTAATCCGTCTAACTTCAACTATCAACAAATCTCAGATGCTTTGGGGTTAGAAAAAGCGCCTCAGTTGGATGTGATTCGCAATGGTGCGTTAAAAGCGCCGTATCGTCCACTAAAAGACAAAGGTTTAGACTTGGTATCGAAAAGTGTCTCAAGCCTTACGCTAGCGCAAACTCGTGGTGATCTCTATCGAATGAAATACATCAGTGAAATCAACGATATCGAGATGCAGTTTACCTACATTGATCAAGATTTTAGATACGCCAAAGTAACGAAAGATATGTTCGATCACCGCTACTTGCTGACGATTTACGAATATGGATTCAAAAAAGCCACCCAAGGGCAACTTTGGGTAACTGAACTCCCTTAATACAGGAAAACGATACAATGAAAAAAGCCGTTCTTACACTCATGATGCTTACCGCTTCCGCGACTGCATTCGCCCAAAGTGGAGCCCATCTTGACCAGCAAAAAGTGGATAGTGATATGCAGCAACTGTCTGCAATCAAAGAAGAAGGTGCAGCCTTTATCATGATTGACGAGAACTCGAGTTACGTGGCGGTCGAGTTCGTGGGAAAGTGGGAAGAGATCAACAACTATGTGTCACACAAAGAAGCGAAAAAACGTAAATTGGAAAAAGTGAACAAGCAGTTCGTGTACTCTCAGGTCGGTGAAACGTTGGAGTCACTTGAGCAAAAAGTCGTTGACCACATTTACGCTGATCAACCTAAATATTTCAGTGTCGATGTCTACCGTGATTACTATGGTGACTCAGGAGAATTCAACTATTTAGCTCGTGTCGTTGAGTACAACTAAGTGAGAGAAAACCTACTGAAGCTAGTAGGTTTTTTTGTGTCGTCGAGAAGGAATTCAAACGCAGATTGTTTCCGTTACCAAGTAGCAATTCTACGATCTTGTGGTAATTTAATTAGATAACTCTAAAAAGTAAGCACAACCTATGAATTTTAGTTTTGAACAACTTCTCGCGTTCGTAACCGTTTATGAACAGCTTTCGTTTAGTAAGGCGGCGGTCAAACTCAATAAGCACCGAACCACAATAGGGCAGGTGATTACCAATCTTGAAGATCAACTGGCGGTCAACCTGTTTGAGCGAGTGGGGCGCTCGGTAGAACCGACAGAAGATGGTCATCTTCTTTACCACTATGCTAAGCAAACCATCGAACAAGCACGTACTTTCGATAAAGTCGCATTAAGTCTAGCTTACGGTGGGTTAGAGAATGTTAGTATCGCCTATTCAAGCGCTATACCACACCGTTTTCTTGTATTGCTTCGTATTCAATTAGCGGCAGATTTTCCGATGATGCGAGTTAACTTTCTTGTTCGTAATCGCAACGAAATTAAAGAGGGTTTACAGAATGGTGAGTATCAATTCGGTATTGTCAATGTGCATGATAGTCGAGCAATACATAGTCTGGATGCGACGTTTTTAGGTCATTTTGAATTTGTTCCTTTCGTCCAGAAAGGTGGTGAACTCGCTTCTGTGGCACCAGATCGAGTATTGACAGCCTTGAGGAATAGTAAACAATTTGTACTGCGTTCTCTTATTGAAGAGGGAATGGGCGAAAAAGTCATCGTAAGTTCGAACCATGAAGAGGTCGACCAATTGGCCCTAGTAGTGAAAATGGTTGAAGCAGGTTTAGGATGGGCGATTCTCCCCAGAACGTTTGCCCATTCGGAGTTTTCTAATAATCATATAGAGCCAGTGGAAGCTTCTGAATTATTGGAAGGTTTTAAGTTTGGTTTTGGCCTATGGTGCCAACCCTCTAAGCAAGTCGGTGATGTAAAAAATTCAATCATGAAGGTCGTTACAGAATACCGAGAGAAAATAATCCGCGATATGACTTAGCGGCGACATGTATCTTGCTCATCCCTATCAACAACAAGACTCAATGTGAGTCTTGTTTTTTTGTGTCTGAAAAACGTTATCTTTCTAGCGAAGACTAATGTCTATTGGAAGGATATGACCCTCTATATGAGAGTATGGAATCCATACTTTTTGGCTTAATCTAATCTCGCTCAATGGGTAAGCCCAGAGCAAAAAGTGTTTTTACCATATGTCCGCTGCAAGGACGCAGATTTTCAGCCGGGTTTAGTTACCCGGCTTTTTTATAGTAATAGAAAATGTCAGCTGTCACCCCAAGCTCTCTGTTACAACTGGCTTGTTACTTCGCTTAGCAATCCAGTACGCAACGCTACCCCAAAGCACGGTGAGTGCCCAAAGCGCCGTCCAATGTGGAGCGACTTGTTGCCAGGTTGCCCCCATTTGGTTTAGCGCTAAGAAAGCTTTTATCGCCCAAGTGCTTGGGCTTAAATCAGCAATCCATAATAAGGGAGTAGGTATGGCTTCAATCGGCCAAATAAAACCAGCCAAGAAAATGAGCGGCATAGAGCTCACTAGGACGACTAAGGTGACAAGTTCACGCCGAGGTAATAAGTAACCTAGCCAGAAGCCTAGTCCGCAACAACCTAAAAAGAACGGTAACAACATAGACAGCAATTCGCCCGCGTTGGCGATATGGTTTACGTTTAAGCGTTCGAAGCTAAAACCAAAATAATAGGCGCCGAGTAAATAATAAATTGCCACAAATACTAACGTTCTCACAAGCAGCAGCGATCCCGTTGATACTTGTGACCAATAGCCACGACCATGACGCTGTGTTCCCGTTTGCAATCCAACCGCCATGATTAACGTTTGTTGTAAAATCAGAACAAATACTGCCGGCACTACGTATTCGATGTAACCCATGGTTGGGTTGAACGTCGGTTTCATATTAAGCTTAATAGCAGAGTAATTATGGCTAGCCATACTCATGGGCACACCATCTATCACCATTTTACTGACTTTCACTTGGGCCCCTAATGTGCCTCCCGCTTGGGCCAATCCTTCTACCACGGTTCCGTACACGAGAAAATACGAGGCGTCCGCAGCGTAGGCTAGAGTCGGGCTTTTACCTAGCATTAGGTCTTTGTAAAAGTGTTCCGGTATGACTAAAAAACCGGTGATCTCTCGTTGTAAAAATGCTTGCTTTGCATCGGCAATCGTATGAAGTCGAGTGACTACGTTGACTTGTGGGGTGGCATCAACCATACGTTCCAGCTTTAAACTCGTCTGACTACCATCTAGATTAACAATCGCGATTGGTTGTTCACGAGGCGTTTGTTGTGCATAAGGCAAAGGGTATAAAAACGAGTAAAATACGACACCACCAAACACGGTCAACGTAACGACTGGATTGGTTAGAACGGCCTTAAGTTCCGCTTTAATCAGTTGCCACAATGTCATACCGCCTCCTTCGCTTGGCGTGTTGATGAAGCTGTTCGATGTTTACCCATCAAGGCTGCGGTAATGAGCAGGGGCACAACGTAACCAATCATAGGCCATAGCGAGCTTAAAGATTGTGCGGCCGATGCTCCATAGCTTGCTTGACTCACTTGTACTTCAATGTAATGGGTAATCGGCAATAATGAACGCCATGCATAAGCGAGCGTGTTCATGTCAGAAACTGGGAATGTAATTCCCATGAACGCGAAGCTTGGAGCCGTAAATGCGCCAGCAAAACTCATCGCACGTGCAGGATCCATCGACAAGAAGAAGAACAACGCTCCCATAATGATACAGGCGATAACCGTCGCCAATTGTGCTAATAGCATAATCACAAAACTGCCTTCCATTGGCCAATCAAGCACGGAATAAAACCAGTACAAGAACAACGCACCTTGCGCCATAAAGACCGGAATGTACTGACTTAATAGGGTAGTGAGCCTGGCGTATGGCTTTTCGCCCAAAAATGCAAAGCTATTCTTTCCACCATAAATGCGAAAGTGCGCGGCAAGAATCAAAATAGTGCTTACTACAATACATATTTGCCAAATGGCTGGCACGATAGCCGTTACCAAAAATTGTGCGTAGTTATTGTTACGGTTAAATAATGCGGTTATTTGTGTCGACACGGGTACAGCCTGTCCAGCCGCTGCTAACGTTGTGGTGTTACCCTTAGCCAAGTTGCCCATTACTTCAACCTGAGCGTCGAAATAGCCTTGTGCTTGCGCAACGGCAGAGTTGATCAGTTTCGCTACCAAAATGTACTGACTGTTGTAAAAGACAGAAAGTTGAGGTAGGCGGTGCTGGAGAATATCTTGGTCGAACTTAGATGGGATGACCGCGTAAGCGTAGATATCGCCTTCAATCATCGCATTTTTTGCTTCGCTTGTACTGGTGTAGTGATAGTTAACAGCCAGACTCGACGACGCATCCAAAGATTGAATGAGCTTTCGAGAAAGTTGGGAATGTTGTAGATCAACCACACCGATTGGCAGATCCCGGGCAATGCCCGCAGAGAACACTCCCCAAATCATCATCGCGAGCAAAATCGGTATCCAAGTAAGGCACGAAAGCAACCACTTGTCTCGTCGTAAGATATGCCGCTGTGAAATCTTAATCGTCATAGCATTAACCTAGTGGTTGTGATTAAAGTTCAACGACAACACTCATTCCCATACGCAGTTCAGGTTCGGGTTGAGCTGGACGAGCTTCTACTTCAAAGGTACGAAGATCAAAACCTTGAGAAGCATCGGTTGCTCTCCACGTTGCAAAGTCACCCATAACGGCAACATGCGTTACTTTGAACTCAACATTTTTGTTTAAGGCAGGCAAATAGGCATCAAAGGTTGCTCCTTTTTTAAAGTGTTGAAGGTAATCTTCACGCACATTCAGTGTCGCCCAGGCATCTTCTGTATCTATCACAGTAACTACTGGGAAGCCCTGAGGTGCTAATTCACCACTTTGAAGCAGAACTTGAGAGACTTCGCCGTCGAACCAGCTGTAGATCTGAGTATCTTTCGCATACGCTTCTACTTCGGCTACGGCACCTGATGCCATGCGCGCTTTTTCCGCCGCAGCCACTTTGGTTTCACTTCTAGCGCCTTCTTTTGCCATTTCATACATTTGAAACGCAGCACTTTCTGTGTATTTCGCTGCTTGCCACTGAGTTAAAGCTTCATCGCGTTTTTGTTCTGCAACCACGCCATCGTTATAAAGGTTATTCACACGATTGTAGGTTTTTTCCATTAAATTCGCAGCGGCTTTGGCTTTCATCCACTGATCTTTTGCTGCTTGGATTTGTTGCTCACGTGCGCCTTTCTCAGCTTCTTGAGCTAAGGCGTCCGCCGCTTTTTCACCTGCTTTTGCTTGTTCTAACTTCGCTTCAATTTCAGGACTATGAAGGGTAAAAATAAGCTGACCTTTCTCTACATCGTCGCCTTTACGTACCATGACCTCATCAATACGCCCTGGGACTTTTGAGGAAATGCTGTATTGCTGGGCTTCAATTAATCCCTGTAAGCGGATCGGTTCTGGTTGATAGGCTTGGTAAAATTGATACCCAACCCAAGAGGCAACACCCAAAGCACAAAGTGAGAGTAAAACGGGTTTTAGTGATTTAGCTGCCATGATTTATTTCACCTCTTTGGATGTTGAAGCAGGGATATAAGCGGTATTTTGATATTGTTCGAAGCTGTTCATTTCACTGCTCAATGCGAGTAGCTTGGTTAAAGATATTAAATAGCGGAAACGCGCCGCTGAACGTTGTGTTTCTATACTCGCGACATAAAGTTGTGCATCCACAACATCCAGAGAAGACGACAGACCCTGAGTAAATGCTTTTTCACGCAAGCGCAGATTTTCGTTAGCGAGTTCAATGCTAGATGCGAGCCCTTGTACTTCATCAATGGCTTGCTGAGCCTCCAAGTATGTCTTTTGGACTAACAGCGATAAGTCTTGTTTGGCTTGGGACTTTAATGAGTCGACCTGCGAGACGACGCTTTGAGCGGCTTTGACTTTTTCGCTTCGCCCTGATGATTCAATCAGTGGAATGCTGACACCAACACCAACTAACCAGTCAGGCTTCATTTGGCTTGCGAGAGAATCGTCTTCATACAAGCTGTAGTCGCCGTAAAGATAAACTTCAGGGTAGTATTTCCCTTTTTCTGCTTTGATTAAGCTAGAGGCTTGTTTGTGTTTAGCGCTCAGAAGTTCTAACCCCGGATAGGTAAGCAACGTTTGATCGACAAAAGCAGTAAGAGGGGGAAGACTGTCGTTGATAAACAAAGATTCAGCGGGCTCTACGGCATCATCTTGTGCGAGTAATTTACCTAATGCAGCCTGAGCGATACTCAAATCGCTGGCTGCTTTACGTGTTTCTACAGATGCTTTATCTAAAGAAGCCTCGGCTTGCAGGCGCTCAACGTGCGCGATTTGTCCTTGCTCTTCAAGCTTAATGGCAAAATCTCGATGCTTTTTTAGCCCTGCTTCAACCGCTTGCCGCGTTGCGAGTACTTCCTTTGCCAGTACGACAGAAAAGTAGTACTTCGATAAATCTTCAAAACGCGCTTGTTGTTCCATTAGAAGCTGACTTTTCGCCTCATCCGTTTTGCCTTCTGCTGCTGATTGAGCCGCAGAAATTCGACCACCAGTAAAAATTGGCCAAATCGCACGAATAGACGAAGAGAAAATATCGCGCTCGGTTATGGTCGAAGTGGTATTAGCTAAGGCACCAAAAATAGGCTGAAAAGCAGGAGGTACGTTAATGTGTGCTCCTGTGCTGTCTAGGATCTGTTTTCCCGAAAGCGTGATATCGGTATCTAAACGCGTGTAATTCGCGCCAATAGTAACCTGAGGTAAGTTGAGATTGCTGGTGGCACTCTCTTGGTATTGGTAGTTCTCGACGTTTGAGCGTTGAGCTTTGAGAGAATAGTTGTTTTCTAGCAATAGCTGCCATGCGGTATCAAAAGTGATCGGTGCCGCATGACAGGCAAGGGAAATCGAGCTGCTAAGTAAGCCCAGTATCCAAACCTTTCCTGTTTTTTTCATAATGGCTGCTTTGTCGTAGAGTATTAGCTCTAATATAAAGGATTCGTAACTGCGTGTTAAGTAGGAGGGAAAATTGGGCAGTAGTATGCGCCCAGTTATATTTGTGCTGGGCGCGGGAGATGTTACAAATTTATTTCGTATATGGACAGTGAAACTCCGCTCTCCACTCTAGCTGACGAGAACCTCGCATCGTATTCAATAGATCTTTTCCACTCATTTGAGGGAACGATAACAGGACTTTGAGATCAGAAGTACCGCCTCCGTTTTTTTCATAAGCCCTGACGTGTGTAAATGTTGAATACATATTCTCTGACAGCATCGCCTTATTCAGGCATATTCCAAAGGTATCGCGTTCCATGTTTGGTGTTCCTTCTAACTATAAATGCACCTCTGTTTATAGTTTTCCAGTTTTCAGATGGTGTCTAAGTGTTTGTCATATAGTCAGTATTTGTATTTTGTTTTATTTGTGTCCAAACCACTGACGTCAATGTTGAGCTTTTAATAGACTTCCAGCTTCACTGCTTTCAAACCGAAACTCTCATTGGTTTCGTTGATTAAAAATTATACGTTGTAAAGTCTAAAAACGCCTCAAAAACCGCTAAAATCGATGTGATCGCGATCATGATTTTAAGGGCAATTTATGTATGGAATTGAGTATCAGAGAGGAATGCTAAATTTGGTGAATGGTTGTAATTTTATGTTTCAGCTCGTCGATTAATTAACCGTAAACTCTGCGGTTTGTTTGCCTTCCTCACAGATTTATCACCGCGACAACGTCATGCTGTTAACTGAGTGTTAACGTTACGCTCAAGAGTGAATCACAAGGATGTATCAATGAGTTGGAAAACCATCAGCTTTCGTAAGCGGATGCTCATTATTATGACGCTATCGGGGTTGATAGAGCTGTTATTGCTTGTCGCCGCGGGGTTCACTTATCTCAAAATCAATCAAGAGCAAGAAATGGGAGAAAAAGCACTGGGTGTTGCCCGTTTTTTAGCGGACTCAGCGGTTGTTCGTGAAATGATCGAAACCCAAAACCCCCAGCCATACCAACTTCGCTTTAGAGAATTAACCGAAGCCATAGGTGCTGCTTTCATCGTTATTGGCGACCATAAGGGAGTACGCTTAATCCACCCTGTTGATGAGCGGTTGGGCAAGCCAATGAGAGGTGGCGACAATCGTCGAGCGCTAGAACAGGGGTTGTCTTATGTTTCGACGGCACAGGGCTCGTTAGGTTATTCAGTTCGTGGTAAAGCTGCGATTTTTGACGAGCAAGGGAACATCATTGGTGTGGTTTCGGTTGGCTATTTGCTCGACCGACTGCAAGACCGCATCGAACCATTTTTGGCCTTTTTGATTTTAATGGTCATCGTAGTTGTCGTCGCTAATGCCATTGTATCCAATTATGCGTCGAGAAAGTTTCAGCGCGCCATTTTAGGCTTTGAGCCTGAAGAGATAGGGCGGTTGTACGGCGAATTAGAAGTGACGATGAGCACCATCAAAGAGGGCGTGTTAAGCATTGATGCCCAAGGGATACTTCGCTCGATAAATCGTAGTGCCTGCCAGATTCTCGGTATTGATAGAGAATCAGCGCTCAATAAACCTTTGACTGACACGCTGCGTGATAGCGATCTATATACAGTATTAGAAAGCGGGCAGGAAGATCATGATATTGAAATATTCCTTAATCATAAGCGCCTGATTGCAAATCGCTCTCCAATTTATGTTGATGGAAAAATCGTGGGGGCGGTATCGAGTTTCCGTTTAAGGGATGAAATTAATGATCTAACCGAGCAGCTATCACAAACCAAGGAATATGCAGATTTGTTACGTTCGCAAACCCATGAGCATCGAAATAAGCTCAACACCATTAGTGGGCTAGTACAAATGGGTGAGCTTGATGCGGTGCAAAAGTTAATTGGACAAGAAACCGCACACTATCAAGCAATGATTGAGTTTTTAAGAGATACCGTTAAGGACCCGCTAATTGCAGGTATGTTGCTTGGAAAAACTGAACGTGCTCGCGAGTTAGGCTTACAACTGGTGGTTGAGGAAGGCAGTCGTCTGGAGCCCCTACCTGAGTGGCTAAATTCGGAAGACCTTGTCACAATTTTGGGTAATTTGATTGATAACGCTTTCGATGCCACGTTAACTTCAATTCGCGATGAATCAAATGTTGCGTCAGAACGCAGAAACATTGATGTGTCCGTTAGCGATTACGGAAATGAAGTGATACTTGAGGTGATAGATCATGGCTGTGGCCTCCCAAAAACAGTGGATCCACAAACATTATTTACAAAAGGCGTTTCGACGAAATCTCGTCAAAATCGAGGTGTTGGGTTACACCTTGTCAATCAGCTTGCTACTCGATATCACGGCCATGTTGAGATGATACCCAATACAAATTATGGGACAAGAATAACGGTGTACTTACCCAAGGAAGAACAAATATGAGTATGGCGACTCGCGTAATGATCATTGAAGATGATCTGGCTATTGCTGAGCTGCACCACAAATACTTAAGCCAACTGACAGGTTTGGAAGTGGTTGGAATTGCGACCACGAGAATGGAAGCAGAAATGCAACTCGACATTCTTAAGCCAGATTTACTATTGATGGATGTCTATCTTCCCGATGGCACAGGGCTTGAGATACTAAATACACTGCGTGCAAGTAACCAAACGTGTGATGTCATTTTGATTACAGCCGCAAGGGATGTCGATACGTTACAACAGGCGATGAGGGGTGGCGTTGTCGATTACCTGTTAAAACCAGTGATGTTTCCACGTTTAGATGCCGCACTGAAAAAGTATGTGTCCCAACGCCAACAACTAGACATCGTAGAGAGTTTGGATCAGAACCTCGTTGATAAAATGCTGCAGTCTCACGCCAATCAAGACAACTTGCCGAACCGATTACCAAAAGGGATTGATGGTGTAACCCTAGACAAGATCAGAGAGTTGTTCCCAAATGGCAGTGTGCTGACCGCTGATGAGGCAGGTGAAAAAATCGGAGTGAGCCGAACAACCGCTAGACGTTATCTTGAGTTTCTTATCAGTACTGGTGAACTAGAGGCTGATTTAAACTATGGGTCGGTAGGTAGGCCAGAAAGGTGCTATAAAAAAGTGACACGGTAGCGTTTATATTGATGCTCTATGCAAAATAAAAAGCGATGGCTTGTTTTAGAAACCATCGCTTTACAAATTACTGCTGTTCCGTTCTAAGAGGCTAGAAGTTGTATTCTAACATCGCTTCGATAGAGCGCTCAGCGCCAAACCAACAGTTATTTTTGTCGTAACAAGAATAGTATTCTTTATCGAATAGATTGCTTGCAGAAAGCGTGACGCTAGCCCCTTTCATTGATTCAGATACCGTTGAGAAATCGTAACTTGCTGCTAAATCAAACAAGGTGTAGTCCGGTACTTTTTGACTATTCTGTGCATCAATTTGTGCTTCCCCGACATAGCGAACGCCAGCACTGGTACGAAGGCCTGAAAGATTTCCTTCAAAGAAGTAATTTGCCCATAGAGAAGCCGTTTGCTCAGGTACCCAAACCGGCGTTTTACCTTCTTGGTTGTAATAACTGTCCTCGGTAATCTCCATATCGGTATATGTATAGCCTAGAGTGAAATCAGCTTGTGCTGTAACTTGCCATTTTGCCTCAAGTTCAATACCTTGTGATACCACTTCGCCCGCTTGATAGTTCGGTGCATAAGGATTATTCGGATCGGTCAAGATCGCGTTTTTCTTCGTAATATGGAAGAGTGCTAAGTTACCTGAGATATCACCAGATAATGGGGCGTATTTAAAGCCTAACTCCCATTGATGACCGGTTGATGGCTCAAATGCTTTACCAGAAGAGTCGGCACCCGCAATTGGCTCAAAACTTTCCGAGTAAGTAAGGTATGGCGAGAGACCAAAGTCTAGCTCATACAAACCACCGACTCGGAAAGATACGTTGGTATCGTCTAACTCTTCCTTGCTCTTGGATACTGTTCCTAGATAATCGCTAACGGCGTCTGTATTTGAATCGTATTTATCCCAACGAAGACCTGCAATCATTACAAGTTGGTCGTAACGAACTTGATCTTGGAAATAAACGCCAATCTGCTTCGTTTTGATATCCAAGTTTTGTTTGTATTGGAAATTCAGTGCATTACGATCAATGCTGTTGTGGTCAGGATTAAAAATGTCCTGAGTTAGCGAATACCCAAGCGTGTCTTTGTATTTTACATCTGAATCTAGATACTGATAATCAAGCCCGAACAATAAGTTATGTTCAAAATTTCCTGTTTTAACGTAGCCCGATAGTTGGTTGTCAATCACAAAGGATTTGGACTTTTCATCGGTTAAATAGGCATTTCGACCAACGGTACGGTTATCCGCTTCAAGTGCACCGTTATATGTGTTTTCCTGATAGGCATCGGCGGTCATGTAGCGGGCATTCTGTAGAAATTGCCAATTGTTGTTAAAGTCGTGTTGGACTTTGTAACCCATCATCAGAACTTCGCGTTCGTAAGTGTTCCAGTCCTCATCCCCCAAATAGGTGCTTGGTGACATCGAGCCAAGTGGGTTTTTAATCACTGAGCCAGATGCAGGCACAGTCGTGTAGATACCTGCTGATGGATCATTTTGATAGTAAACATTCACGTTCACTAATGTGCTTTCTGTCGCTTGCCAATTGAAAGATGGGGCGAGTACATAACGTTCGTCTTCAGACGTATCGGCTTGACCATCTCGCTGTTTTGCCAGGCCGACGATACGGTAATCAACATTAGAATCACCAATTTGTCCTGTGGTGTCGAACGTCAGTTCTTTTAGGCTGTTAGTCCCTGTACTAATCGAGACAGAGTGCGAGGGTGTTGACTGAGGCGCCTTGGCGATAATGTTGACCATACCTCCTGGTGGAATATTGCCGTAAAGAACAGACGTTGGCCCTTTAAAAACCTCGATTTGCTCAAGAGCAACGGAATCGACCTGCGGTTGAAGGTTCCAACCGTTGTACAGCAAAGGAAGACCATCATAAAAGTTGGTGTAGTTAATAAAACCACGAATATTGAATAGGTCAAGTCGGGAAACGGCACCACCACGCAATTCTGTATTTACGCCAGGCGCATAACGCAATGCTTCGCTCACCGAGTTTACGCCGCGTAGGTCCATGTCATCTTTAGTGATTACCGTGATCGCTTGCGGTGTTTCCTCCGGTTCTAAAACGGTTTTAGTTGCGGTGTTTCGGTATGTTTCTCCTAGCACCGTAATCGTTTCGTGTTGGGATATGCTCTCAGTTGCATTGGCGTGGCCAGCGAGCAATGCGGATACGACGATAGCAACCGCTGAACGATGAAATCGAATCGGACTTTCCATATTTATAAATTCCACTACTTTTTCTATTTATTGATAATGATTGTTATTTGTATTCTATATTCAAAGAAATAGGAAAAGTTAACAATTTGGTGCAAAACACTAATCTTTGGAACTTATTCTTCTGTTCTTAGGTTTTAAAGATAGCGCGTCGTTTGGCTCGACAGGAATCCAATACTGCATTTGTGCTTGTTCGCTATCAACATCATAACCTTCTGGATAAAGCTCTAACTCATAACCATCGATAGCATGATAATTAGAGTAGGGTAGCCAATGTAAAATAAACCATTCTAGCGTTGAGGCGAGCTCTGATGCTTTGCCTATGTGTGTAATGACGGCGTAGGTTTGCTCAGGAACAGCCAAGAGGTCTAACCCCGAGTTGGAAGAGTTCGTTGATCTTGGTGCGTTTGCTGTTGGACTGCACTCATAACCTGCCCAATACTCAAGTTGTTGGTTGTTTGAATACGCTTGAGTCACATCAATCACGCCAAAGTAACTACTTTCCGAATTGTTAAGGTTTTCAGATGAATAAAGACGTGACCAAAGTGACGGTACTTTGGATTGGAAATCGGGCGTAGCGGAAAACAATCCGTGAATAGGTTCATGATAACCAGCAAGTTCAAAAGCCGGTTTTGTTTCTATTCGAACTTCAATAAAGCGCTGATGTTTTTTCTCTTCTTCTGGTGTCTTACGCAGCGTCAAAGGTTGCCTCAACCCGGAGAGTTGTTGCGTTTTTCGATATTCGCGGGGGCTTTTTGAAAACATATTCCTGAACGCACGGCTAAATGCGTGTTCAGATGTAAATCCCATTTCTATCGCTATATCTAACGAGCGGTCAGAAGTATGGATTAAGCGCTCAGCCGCAAGGCTAAGTTTAAGCTCTCTGATGTAGTGAGCGACGGATACGCCAGTGTGTTGTTGAAATACGCGTTGCAGTTGCCAGCGCGACCAACAACTTGCTTTCGATATTTCATCTACGCTCAGAGTGCTGTCTAAGTTGGTGTGAATGTAGTCAAGCACCGATTGTATTCGGTTTATGGGATGTGGGTTAATGGCGCTTGATTTCATGGCGTTCTACTTTCACATTAATAGTGATTTCATTATCTTTAATTGAGTATCATTATCAATAGGATGATGAAATAAAAAGTAAGTAACACAGATCACGATAAAACTGTAATGGATTGCAAGGATGAGTAATTATTGTCCATATTAGAGTTTTTGCTTAAATTTTGGAGCGTTCAGATGAAACTTTTTTTATCAATAAAATACAATCGCTTATGACGTTTTGTGCAACTTATTTAAACGTTTGCACTGGCAAGTGTTGATGTAAATCAAATAGTCGTAGACAATATTGCCCCGTGTCGGACTCTCCTCCAGCGAGTACAGTGTGTACTTTTGAGACATAAGTGACTTAAATGACCTCAATACGTCGTGTTTCCAAGAATCGGAAATGCAACTTCTTGAGGTTCTTTGGGCCCATAGACTTTACCTATCAACGTAATAGGTAAGACCAATTTTCTATTTTGAGGTGCCATTGATAGGGTTGGCTCATTCTCTAGCCGTATCCGGGCACACAATAAGTACCTCGTTTTTAAGGGAAAGATGATGGTAATACCAGAAAACAGCAGCATCGTTATTTTTGGTGCTTCAGGTGACCTTACGTACCGTAAGCTCATTCCTGCTTTATACCACCTCTACGCGAACAAGCAGCTTCCAGAGAATTTTGCCATTCTGGGTGTAAGTCGCACTGAATACAGTGATGAGTCTTACCGCGCGAAGCTGAAAAAATCGCTTCAGGAAATGGAAAAGACTGAGCCAGAAACGCTTGATGCATTTATTAACCATCTGCACTACCAAGCAATTAATACTTCTGACACACAAGATTACGGTAAGCTATCTTCTCGCTTAGACCAACTTGCGGACGAATATCAATTCGAGCAACGCAATACGCTTTTTTACTTAGCAACCCCACCAAGTTTATACAGTGTGATCCCTGCAAGTCTTGCAGCACATGGTCTTAACAGTGAAGAGGATGGCTGGAAACGCCTGATCATTGAGAAACCATTCGGCTATGATCTTGAATCGGCGCGTATTCTGGACAAAGAAATTCACGAGCACTTCCAAGAGCATCAAATCTACCGAATTGACCATTACTTAGGTAAAGAAACGGTACAAAACCTACTTGTGCTTCGTTTCTCTAATGCGATGTTTGAGCCGCTTTGGAACCGTAACTTCATTGATTACGTTGAAATCACAGGCGCAGAATTCCTTGGCGTAGAGGAGCGTGGTGGTTACTACGACAACTCTGGTGCTGTGCGCGACATGTTCCAAAACCACTTGCTACAAGTATTAGCAATGGTAGGTATGGAACCACCAGCGCAAATCAATGCAGACTCGATGCGTGATGAAGTGGTAAAAGTGCTTCAATGCCTAAAGCCATTAGACGAAAACGCTCTGCGCAACGATCTAGTATTAGGCCAATACACGGCGTCTGAAGTCCGTGGGCAAAGCCTACGCGGCTACCGTGAAGAGCCGGGAGTTGCAGACGATTCTCGTACAGAGACTTACATCGGTTTGAAAGCGTACATCAACAACTGGCGTTGGAATGGCGTGCCATTTTACGTGCGTACTGGTAAGCGTCTTCCAACACGCGTTACTGAGGTGGTTATCCACTTTAAACAAACACCGCATCCTGTGTTTGGTCAAAACGCACCAGAAAACAAACTGATCATTCGTATTCAACCAGACGAAGGCATTCAAATGAGCTTTGGCTTGAAAGAGCCAGGCGCAGGCTTTGAAGCGAAGGAAGTGAAAATGAACTTCCATTACGCTGACCTGCAAGAAACGCAAATGCTAACGGCATACGAGCGTCTTCTACTTGATGCTTTGAATGGTGATGCTACGCTATTTGCACGTAGTGATGCGGTGGAAGCGTGCTGGCAATACGTACAGCCAATCTTAGATTTTAAGCAAGATCCACAATCCCTCTTCGGGTACGCATGCGGCACTTGGGGGCCTAAAGAGTCAGATGACTTGTTACAGCGTGATGGCCGTGCTTGGCGTTTCCCATGTAAAAACTTAACAGATACGGATTACTGTGAACTATGATCAACCATAAGATCTACCAAACAGCAGAACAGGTAGTTGAAAGCCTAGCTAACGATATGAAAGCGTTTAGCGAAATGGGCAGACCTGTTCACATCTCTCTTTCTGGCGGCAGCACTCCTAAAATGCTGTTTAAACTACTGGCTTCAGAGGCTTACGCAACCTCCATTCAATGGGAAAACCTCCACTTTTGGTGGGGTGACGAACGTTGTGTTGCCCCTGACGATGCAGAAAGCAACTACGGTGAAGCGAACACATTGTTGTTTAGCCAAGTAAATATTCCTGCAGAAAACATTCACCGCATCCGTGGCGAAGATGAGCCTAAAGCAGAAGCCGAGCGCTTTGCAAAAGAGATGGCAGAGGTAATCCCGAATGAAAACGGCACACCTGTGTTTGACTGGATCTTATTAGGCGTTGGTGCAGATGGTCATACAGCTTCTCTGTTCCCTGGCCAAACGAATTATGATGATGCGAACCTATCTCTTGTGGCGTCGCATCCTGAATCGGGCCAACTTCGTGTGTCGAAAACCGCACGCGTATTAGAAGCAGCGAAACGCATTAGTTACTTAGTGCTTGGTGCAGGAAAAGCGGACATTGTTGAAGAAATTAACAGTTCACCAGCACACGCACTGCCATACCCAGCGGCTAAGATTCAAGCGAAATCGGGCCTAACGGAATGGTATTTAGATTTAGACGCGGCAGCAAAAATTGCTTAAGACGCTGCTCGTCGATGAAATAAAATTGGAGAGAAACAATGAAAGGTGATATCGGTGTAATTGGCCTAGCAGTAATGGGTCAAAACCTTATCCTAAACATGAACGATCACGGCTTTAAAGTGGTTGCTCACAACCGTACTGCTGCTAAAGTAGACGAGTTCCTGGAAGGTCCAGCAAAAGGCACGAACATCATCGGTGCATACTCTCTAGAAGAACTAGTAGAGAAGCTAGAAACGCCGCGTAAAGTAATGTTGATGGTTCGCGCTGGTGACGTTGTAGACAAGTTCATCGAAGCGCTAGTACCTCTGCTAGACAAAGGCGACATCATTATTGACGGTGGTAACACTAACTACCCAGATACAAACCGTCGTGTTGCTGCACTACGTGAAAAAGGTATCCACTTCATCGGTACTGGTGTATCTGGTGGTGAAGAAGGTGCGCGCTTCGGTCCATCTATCATGCCTGGCGGTGCTGCTGAAGCATGGGAAGCGGTTAAGCCTATCTTCCAAGGTATCGCTGCGAAAACTGACGCTGGTGAGCCATGTTGTGACTGGGTTGGTAACGATGGTGCTGGTCACTTCGTTAAGATGGTACACAACGGCATCGAATACGGTGACATGCAGCTTATCACAGAAGCTTACCAGTTCATGAAAGACGGTCTTGGTATGTCTGCTGACGAGATGCAAGCAGTATTCGCTGATTGGAACAAGACTGAACTAGACAGCTACCTTGTTGAAATCACGGCTGACATCCTTGGCTACAAAGATGAAGACGGTGAGCCTCTAGTTGAGAAGATCCTAGACACAGCAGGCCAAAAAGGTACTGGTAAATGGACTGGTATCAACGCACTAGACCTAGGTATTCCACTAACACTTATCTCTGAGTCTGTATTCTCTCGTTGTCTATCTGCACTGAAAGACCAACGTGTTGAAGCTGAGTCTTTATTCGGCAAGACAATCACACCAGTTGAAGGCGACAAGCAAGAGTGGGTTGATGCACTACGTCAAGCGCTACTAGCTTCTAAGATCATCTCTTACGCTCAAGGCTTCATGCTAATGCGCGAAGCGTCTAACGAAAACGGTTGGGACCTAAACTATGGTAATGTAGCCCTAATGTGGCGTGGTGGTTGTATCATCCGTTCTGCGTTCCTAGGCAACATCCGTGATGCGTACGAAGCGAACCCAGACATCGCATTCCTAGGTTCTGATGAGTACTTCAAAAATATCCTACAAGGCAGCCTAGCAGCGTGGCGTAAAGTAGCAGCGAAGTCTCTAGAATCTGGTATCCCAATGCCATGTACGATTTCTGCGCTATCTTTCCTAGACGGTTACACAACTGCTCGTCTACCAGCGAACCTGCTTCAAGCTCAACGTGACTACTTCGGTGCTCACACTTACGAGCGCATTGACCGTCCACGTGGTGAATTCTTCCACACTAACTGGACTGGTACAGGCGGCGACACAGCGTCTACAACTTACGACGTTTAATCCGCGGTCAGTAAGCTGATCAAAGCAAAAGGGTGCCCAAGTGGCATCCTTTTTTGTTTTTGCTTTTACGGAACTTCAAGAGCGCCTAGGCGCTCTTTTCAGTGGTCGTTTTCTTGTTTTGATAAAACCTGTCTTTTAGGTAGAGAATTGCACTGACCACAAGAGCCACTAAAGAAACAGTGAATAGGGCGTACATGCTGAGAATCCATGCGAATGTGGCCGTCAAGAATGCAATGAAGGAAAACATTCTGCTGAAAGACATCACATGGCCAAGTTTGTTACTTTTCATAAACGCCTCCCGAAGCTAAGTGGGGATAGACAATTGTGGTTATATGCCACACTTTTAATTGTCTGCTCTTTTGGGACGTTTCACACAAAAAAGTGGCTAAAGATTTCTCAAAAAAGGTGAAATATTGAACTGGTAGACAAATCGTTAAACTGAGTTGCACAGATATGACTTCGGTTGTCTATCACTTCAAAGTTTTTAACTACGCAGATTAAGGGCATGTAGCGCTATTATTATCGTATTCGAACTCTACGATACACAATTGCAAGTGAACCTACACTCGTAAGCTCATCCCTGTCGTCAGTTACAGTAAAAGCTTTTTTCTCTGTTTAACAATACCTTAGTAACTACGGGCAATTAAATCTGTTTTTCGATCGAAACTCAGATTGCACAAAAGGTGAAAAAGAGTGCTAGGTAAGCCTCTAAACTACGCCTATAATTAGCGCCCACATGGAGGATGTTTATTATATGAACATCCTTTATTTTTTGAAACTAGCAACAAGGATCCAGTAAAACATGTTTTTCTGGTTTTGTTTACGTCGACCAAGAAGGTAATTAACACAGCAAATTGAGGTTCTAAGATGACTCTTAACAAGTACTTTGTTTTCATTCCAGCAGAATTGGAACAGGAAATGCACAAGGACAATCAAGTGATCTCTGAGAAGGAAACTCAACGTCAGGCATTAGTAAAACAGGCACAACAACAAGGCGGCCTGTAAGCTAGGTTTCAAAGAGAAAGAGCACCGCAACGGTGCTCTTTTTGTATCTGAGGTCGTAGAATTAACTTAATATGCCAAGGCTTTTCAACTTTCTGTAAATGGTATTTCGGCTCACACCAAGCATACGAGACGTTTTGCTAATGTTCCCCTGGTTGGCTTGATATGTTTTGAGCAACTTATCTTCGACGGTTGCACGCAGTTCTGAAGTTGGTTCAGCGGATGCTGCTCCTTCTTGAGCTTCGCTGAGTTTCTTACTTAGGTGGGCTGGGACGTGTGTGAGTTCCAATATTTCTTCACCTTGCGCCATTAAGGCGGATACTTTGATTAAACTATCGAGTTCACGCAAATTTCCTGGCCATGAGTAAGACAGCATCAGAGAAAGTAGGTGAGGGCAAAGCTGTTGTTCAGATTCGGCGTGACGCCGATGAATGTTCTCAATCAGTTGTCGTTTGTCATCACGTTCCTCAAAGCGAGGTAGCTCAATGATCAAGCCATTAAGGCGATAATACAAATCTTGGCGGAACAATCCTTCGCTGACCAAATGTTCCAGATCTTTATGCGTGGCTGCAATGATTTGCGTATCGACTTGAATACTTTGGTTTGAACCCACGGGAAGCACGGTTTTATCTTGCAATACATGGAGCAAGCGGCTTTGAGCTTCCAAGGGTAAATCTGCGATTTCATCCAGAAACAAAATCCCTTTGTGTGCTTGGCGAATTTTCCCCTGATAGCCTTTGCTGTTTGCGCCAGTAAAGGCACCGGCTACGTAGCCAAATAATTCAGATTCAACCAGATCTTTTGGTAGCGCTCCGCAGTTAACGGAAACCAACGGTCCCGTTTTTCTCTGGCTGTTTTTATGAAGCGCTTTCACAAACTCGTTTTTGCCAACACCAGTCTCTCCGAGAATCAACAAACTGATGTCTTTATCGATGACGCGATTGGCTTGCTGCCAACAGTGCTCAACAGCGGAGTCGCCATAATGAAGATCATTGGACGCCGCTACAGCACGAGACTCGACCTTGCTATCTTTATCGGTAAGCGGTTTTGTTTTGAAAACGAAAGGGTGCTCATTTCCCCGAGTGGATAGAATGTCGTCTAAGGATTGCCCAATGATACTTTTTTGCGCAAAAAGTTGAGAGGCTACTTGATTGTGAGCCAAAACTTGTCCGTCTTCATTTGCAATGATAATTCCTTGCCAACCACTATTCAGTAAACCTTTTTCGCACGCTAAATCCACACGAATATGCCCTTGTGGAATCAAGTTAAGTAGTTGATTCTCCACTTGCTGGACCATGTTTTGTACTAGTACTTGCGTTGAGAAGTCATGTCTCTTTTGCTCGCTCGTAATATCTAATACGCCAATGAGGTTACCAAGATGATCGAAAATAGGATTAGCCGAACAGCTAATAAAACGATGGTGTTGGATAAAGTGCTGATCACCAATAACAGAAACGGGCTTTGCTTCAACCAAGGCTGTACCAATGGCGTTGGTGCCTTTGACCTTTTCTTGCCAGCATGCTCCAGAGCTTAGCGAGATTTCCGTCAACTTCTCACGAAATCTAGGCTGTCCCCAACTGCCGATGATGACACCATCTGAGTCCGTCAAAATTAAGCGACTGTCGCTATGAGCGAATAGCTGATTAAACAAAGGGAGCGCAAATTGAGTGACTGCCTCTAGCAAAAAGTTGAGTTGGTGACGCCTATCTTGGAGCGTTGCTGGCGTTACTCGAATATCTTCAGGGCGTCGACGCTGTTTTAAACCCGCTTGTTCACTTCTGACCCATGAAGTTGAAAGCCAATTGTTATCGCTAATATGTTGAAGTTCCATGACTGTACCATTTTGTCACAGTGAGGGTGTGCCATTTTGGAACACTTGAACATTGGTGTTCACACCATACATCCGCTCAAACGTCGCTCACTTGGTTTGTTATCGCTTGGTAATCATAGTTTTACATTTAATTAACAACAAGTGTGGTGTAGTTGGCGTGTGACTTGCGTAATGCTCTTTGTGAACAGTGCGATACGACACTGCAATAACACATTGAACGAGAAACAAAAGGAAGAGTTATGATCTATGCACAGCCAGGTAGTGAAAATGCCATTGTTAACTTTAAATCGCATTACGATAACTTTATCGGTGGGGAATGGGTAAAACCAACGGGTGGTGAGTACTTTGACAATATCTCACCAATCAACGGACAAGCGTATTGTAAAGTTGCTCGCTCTGGCGAGGAAGATATTAATTTAGCACTGGATGCCGCGCATAACATCAGAGCAAAATGGGCCAAAACCAGCGTGACAGAACGTTCGAACATCTTGCTGAAAATTGCTGACCGTATTGAGCAGCATCTAGAAGAGCTTGCAGTTGCAGAAACTTGGGAAAACGGCAAACCAGTTCGCGAAACCTTGGCGGCAGATTTACCTTTAGTAGTGGATCACTTCCGTTACTTCGCTGGCTGTATTCGCGCACAAGAAGGCAGTGCGGCAGAACTGGATGAGCACACCGCAAGCTACCACTTCCCAGAACCGATTGGTGTGGTTGGTCAAATTATTCCGTGGAACTTCCCAATGTTGATGGCGGCTTGGAAACTAGCGCCGGCACTAGCGGCGGGTTGCTGTGTGGTATTGAAGCCAGCAGAGCAAACCCCAACATCCATTCTGGTTCTGATGGAAAAAATCGGTGACCTTCTTCCTCCTGGTGTCATCAACGTTGTAAACGGATATGGTTCTGAAGCGGGTCAAGCATTAGCAACCAGCAACCGCATTGCGAAACTCGCGTTTACCGGGTCTACGCAAGTTGGCAACCACATTCTGAAATGTGCAGCAGACAACTTGATCCCATCGACAGTTGAGTTAGGTGGTAAATCTCCAAACATCTACTTCTCAGATATCTTCGATTACGAAGATGAGTATCTTGATAAGTGTATCGAAGGTACGTTACTTGGTTTCTTCAACCAAGGTGAAGTTTGTACCTGTCCATCTCGCGTACTGGTTCATGAAGCGATTTATGACAAGTTTGTAGAGAAACTGACGGAACGCGCACATCTGATTAAACAAGGTAATCCGCTCGATACCGATACTCAAGTCGGTGCTCAGGCTTCTCAAGAACAGTTTGATAAGATTTTAAGTTACCTGGAAATCGGCCGTGAAGAAGGCGCAAAAGTGGTCTTTGGTGGTGGAGTGTCAGAACAGCCAGAGTCTATCAACCAGGGGTACTACATTCAGCCAACCATGTTGGAAGGCCACAACAAGATGCGAATCTTCCAAGAAGAAATCTTTGGCCCAGTGATCGCTATCACCAAATTCAAAGATGAGGCTGAAGCGTTGGAAATCGCAAACGACACTGAATATGGCTTAGGCGCAGGTGTTTGGACACGTGATGCGAACGTTGCATATCGTATGGGCCGTAATATTGAAGCTGGCCGGATCTGGATTAACTGTTACCACGCTTACCCTGCACACGCAGCGTTCGGTGGTTACAAAAAATCGGGTATCGGGCGCGAAACGCACAAGATGATGCTGGATCACTACCAGAATACTAAGAACTTGCTGATTAGCTACAGCATCGACCCGTTAGGCTTCTTCTAGTGAAACTAAGTAATTAATAAAGAAAAAGCAGTATGAATCAAAACCCCGAATCTTCGGGGTTTTTTATTAGCGTGAGCTTGTCGGCTGAAGGTTAACCTAGATGTTTAACCTGCTTTTATTGTGATATCAGGAATGTTGAATTATCGCCACTTTTCGTTCCATAAGCTTTTCTACGGCGGAGTTTTGCTTGTCAATATTGAGTTGCGGATCAAAGTCCAAAACGCGATTGCAAGATTCGAGACTGGCAAATTGATTTAAACATTCACCAAGCTCTCTTTTAGAGCTTGTTCGCGTCATACTGCTTTCTGATGAGGAGAGTAGGGTGACTTTACGGCCATGAAACGTTCCTTGCGGCACTGCATCACTTTGCTGCGCTTGTTGAACGTCATGAACCGATGAATTGGTGTATGTGGATTGGATGTCATTGGACATAAAGACACCTAAACTCTCAAGTCTAAAGTTTGTGGCATCGGTGGTGCCTCATCAATGGTTACATGAGAAGACAATAACGCTTCCCACGACTCGCTGTGCGTCAGCAATTCTGCTAAAGCTGTTTCAAAATATTCGTAATCCAGTCGCCTAATGTTAATGAGTCGGTTTAAACATAGGACATGTCGGTGGTTATCTAAACTAAAAAATAACTGGTGCTCAGGCCAGTGATAATTAAAGGCCAAGAAACAGCGATAGAGATCGGAATTTACAATTTGAAGGCCAACAATCTCAGCTTCGAGCTGCAGAGTTGTAGATTCAGGATGAAAGATGATATGCACCCTTAGATTATCATCAAAGGCTAAGCTTACTTCATTTTCCGTTAGATGCAGTGCAGGCAAGCCTATTTGATGAGCAAACTTTAGCAAAATCTCATCGATAGTTTGGCGTGCTGACATAGGAATAGTCCCTTTTGAAATTTTATCAAGGAAAATATTAGATGTATCTCTTCATGTTTATCAATATTAGTCGGTTGTTATTATATTTTGGCTTTTAAATGTGTTGAGAGAAATAGAAAGGAAAAAGTAAATGTGTTCAGATGCATATCTCGATGGTAATGATATATATGAATATCATTTTTCTCTAATAAACTTCAATTAAGGAAGGAATGAAAGTGAGCAGAAACTGCTTTTGAAATTACAGTCCATGTTAACTACGTGTTGTTGAAAAATGCGATTTATTGTCCGCTTGTAGTATAAATATAAGTTGATCTTTTATATTTTTACATAAAGAATTGTGTGGATTTCAAATGAGCTAGATTATATAAAATAAGTTTATGGGGTCATAATGAACAATTCTATATGGGCTGGTTTTATTGGGTTATTCATACTGAGTGGGTGCAGTCAGACTGTGTCCGTCAATGGGGTGGATGACTTTGATACACAGAGTCAGGCATCAGTCTATGGTTGGGTTTCTGTCGACGGCTACTTTCCACCTTCGATTACTTCTCTTGAAGTGGAAATATGTAAAGTTATTGATAATCAATGTCTTAAATCGGCATCTCAGAGCTACCAAGGCGTTCAGTTGCCTGTGCAGTATTCGTTTTTAATTGCACCAATTCAAGCTGGTGAAGGAAAAATGAAGATTATTGGAAAGCTTTATTCAAACGGTGAGCTCGTTGCGGAAAAAGAAAAGAGCTATTTATTTTTAGAGGGAAATAAACAAGAAAACTTGATTCTTGTTCCAAAAATAAACAGATAAAATTTTAAGTACTACATTTTTATTAGAATTTTCTAATTTATAAAAATAAAGACTATATCTTTCCTGTTGTGAAAGATTTGTTGTCTTTTATAAACATTAATTACATGACTTTGAAGTCATCGGGTCAGTTGTTTTTTAGACTCATACTTGTTGCAAAAACAGTATTTTTTATGATTATATCTCGCTCCTTGAACACGTTGGCTTGGCGTTTTAGGCTATAAAACATACATTTTTATGATTTTGGAAATTTAATTTTGTTCTCGAAACGATGCCGAAATCTATTTAATTGTATTCTAATGTATAACAAAACAACCAAACTTAAATAACGAAATGATATTTAAGTTTTGGCTAATGATAAACGCTATCTGATAAAAATAATAAAGACGGACAGCAGAAATTTACTAAGTCAAACTTTTACCTTTAGGTAAAGGTAATGCTTGGGTTATTCGCTAATTATTCGGGGGGTATGGTAAGTGATAGAACTTCTATGCTCTTTTCTTTGCTTCTTTAATTCATACAGCAGTACTTAGAAATAACAACAATCAAAGTAGTGCTTTGAAAGTTTCTCAACATTTGAACTGAGAAACTCAAAATAATGAAGGGTAGAAAATGGATGTGTCAGGCCAACTAAACTCAGAAAGGGTCGACTCGAGTTCACGAAAAATTCGTAGTTTTTCCTGCTATGAAAAATCTGACGAAGTATTTCACTCAGACCAGTCTCACATTGTTGTCGTTCACAATGGTCAGCTTCGAGTTCAAACAGGTGATTGCACAATCGATGTTGCTGCAGAAAATGGGGTATTTCTATCTCAAGGGGATTACTTGTTAGAGTACTCTCCGCTAGATGGGGCATACAAAGCGTCGATTATTGCTTACGACAGTGAACTCGTTAGTCAGTTGCTGCAAAAACACAGTGATCTCTTGATGATGCTGCCTAAGGTAGACAAAGTTTGTTCTGGTTTGTTTACTTTTGGTTTGAACATACTCGTTGAACAAGTGCTTTCTAGCATGCAGACGCTTGAGCAACAAGCGTACCCTGATGCCATTATGTGCCTAAAATACGAAGAACTACTCATTCTCTTGCTACACAGCAAAGGAGGAGAATCACTGTATGCGTTGCTGTCACAACAAACAAACCGTACGTCGGAACGGTTACGTCGATTTATGGAACAGCATTACTTAAAAGAATGGAAGTTGACAGACTACGCGCAGGAGTTTGGTGCCAGCTTAACCACTTTTAAAGAGCTTTTTAATGAGCACTATGGCATTTCTCCAAGAGCTTGGATCAGTGAGCGTCGACTACTGCATGCTCATAAACTGCTGTTGACGAGCAAGATGAGCATCGTAGATGTGGCGATGGAGGCAGGGTTTTCCAGCCAGTCTTACTTTACGCAGAGTTACCGTCGTCGTTTTGGAACGACCCCAAGCCGCGTACGTTCGGGAGACGATCAAGTGGCTATCGCGAAATGAAATGACTTGAGACTAAAATTTTCTGACTAATTTTGAAAGTCACTCACCAGTGTAAATTCTATTATGTATCGTGTAACAACGAACGATTAAAAATTATTACATCTCTTTCTTTCTGGATTGTTCGAAAGGGGTGCGGAGACGAACATAAATGAAAAAGCAGCATTGGCGACGCCGTTCGCTTTTTCCAGACAGCATAGTGACACAGCGGAAAGTGACTGTTTTACAAAGAGGAGCTCGTTATGAAAACGCCTCGAAACCTACGCAGGATCTCAATGTTGTGCACGTCAATCACCGACAATTGTTGAGTGAAGGCGTCATAAATTATGAGCAGTTATCTTTACTTCAACGCTTGTTGGATAGAAATGTCGTCGATAGCCTGTGCGCTAGCCAGTTAGTAAAAACGTATCAAAAACTTGGTGCTTCGATAGACCGGTTTGCTATGCGTTTATTTTTGGAAATTGGATCGCAGCTCAGTGATAGCAGCACAATCACAACGTTCGAACAAAGGCTGGACTACATCAACTCTCGTCTGGGCTTTCGCTTTAATTTGGCTGTCCCAAAAACGTTGATGCTTTGTTTCCATTTATCACTCAACGAGTGGATTAACCGACAAGTCGATCAAAGTGCTCTTCATGCTTCGATTAAAGTTGAACAACTTATCAATCAACTCGATATTCAGAAGGAATATTGGTCGAAGCTATCAGGGGAAGACACCAGTGCCGTCTTTGTTCAACAGCAACTCGATCTTATTAAGAGCCAGCAGCATCAACTTAAAAAGCAACTTGGGACGTTAAGCGAACAACAGTTGCAAGTGATTGAATGTCATCGTTTGTTAATTGAGAAGTGGCAACCGTCTTTAGACGAGCTGAAAGGGTTCGCGGAGTACACCTCGACAACCGAACAATTTATTTCTGAGTGGAAAAATTGGTGTTCGGAAGTACGACTTGAAGCCCCTGAGCTGAACGAAGTTTGGGATGCATGCGATGTGGTTTACAACGACCAAAATGCGGTTGCGAAAGTATGGCAATGGTTCAAGAACATGCAAACTGTTGGTGATATCGATCACTACTATTTTGATACTCAAAGTGGTCAGTGCGGCCAGGCTTGCAATCACCTCAGCCAGATCTAAATAGGGCGTTAAATGTTAGATAAGATGATGAAATCTTTAGCGGAAGCGCTAAAGGTAGGGGATTTTATTGCCTCAGAAAATGGTTCTTACAACATCGAGGTTGACCAGTTATCACTGACCATCAAGCAACGTGCGTCATGGATTTTATGGGAAGCGACGTTACCCTTCCAATTTAAAGAGCATCTAGATTATCAACAAGAACAAGCGTTACAACGTTGCATGCAGCTCTCATTAAAAACCATTCGTGCGGATGGCGGCGTACTGACAACCAATGATGATCAGCAATTGATTTTGCAAAGTAAAGTACGGGTTGAGGACTGTTCGGTGGAACGGTTCTCTGCTTTGCTTTCTAAGCACGTCAATCTATGTGAGCGTTACATTGCATTATTGGAACAAGAACGTGTGAACCACACAATCAACCATACAGTGTGGTTACCATGATGCTAAAAATCTTTCCCAACATTAGACGTGCTGCAACAAAGGCATTGTTATGCGCAGTGAGTGTTGTTCCTTTGGGATATGCGCAAGCAACAGACTTACACTGGCCCGAACAACCGTTCCGCTACTATGCAGATAACGACTCATTAAAAGAGTTGTTGAATAACTTCGGTGCAAATTATCGTGTCTCGGTTTCTGTTAGTGACAAAGTCAACGATCGAGTGAATGGGCGTTTTACCCCTGAAGATCCGGCGGAATTCCTCGATTACTTATCGCAAGTGTACAACTTGATGTGGTATTTCGATGGTGCCGTCTTACATGTCTATAAGGCGACAGAAACTCGCTCACGTTTACTTCAATTGGAATTACTTACGGCTAGAGAGCTACGCAGTACGTTAATTTCCACCGGCGTTTGGGATTCTCGTTATGGTTGGAGAGCCGCTGAGAGCAAAGGGTTAGTCTATCTTGCGGGTCCTCCACGTTATGTCGACTTAGTGGTACAAACGGCGGAGGCATTGGAAACGCGCTTGCTGCAGAAATCGAATTCAACCGACGAATTATTCGTTGAGATAATTCCTTTGAAGTACGCTTCTGCAACGGATAGAGAAATTGCATATCGAGATCAGACAATTACGGTCCCTGGCATCGCATCGGTGTTAAAACGGGTCGTGTCTGGTGTTCAAACGCAAGTGACGAGTGCGTCTAGCAAAGAAGTTACCAGTTCAGATAAGCCTGTAAAAAGTAATAAAACCGCCTCAGTTCATGGTGGCGCAACAGTTGAAGCAGAGCCGGGCCTTAATGCGATTATCGTTCGTGATACTCAAGCACGATTACCGCTCTATCGTAAACTGGTCGCGCAATTAGACCAGCCGCAATCAAGAATTGAAGTCGCGCTATCGATTGTCGATATCAGTGCCAACGATTTAAGTCAGTTAGGCGTGGATTGGCGAGCGGGAGTGTCTGTCGGAAACAACCGCATTGTCGATATCAAAACAACAGGGGATGTGAATTCGGGGGATGTGACGCTCGGCAGTGGACAGAACTTTAAGTCCTTGCTTGATTCAACCAACCTAAATTACTTGCTGGCTCAAATTCGTTTATTGGAATCCAAAGGCAGTGCTCAAGTGGTTTCAAGACCAACATTGTTAACTCAGGAAAATGTCGAAGCGGTACTGAACAACAGCAGCACGTTTTACGTCAAGCTGGTTGGTAAAGAAACCGCAGCGCTGGAAGAGGTCACGTATGGCACGTTACTGAGAATTGTCCCACGTATCGTTGGTGATAGATTTGCTGCACGACCTGAAATTAACCTGAGCCTTCATCTCGAAGACGGTGCAAAGATCGCTGATGGTGGCGTCGATGATCTTCCTTCCGTTCGTAAAACTGAAATCAGCACCTTAGCGACGGTTAAACAAGGGCAAAGCTTACTTATCGGTGGTGTGTACCGAGATGAAGTGAGCCATCAGTTACGTAAAGTGCCATTGCTAGGAGACATCCCATATTTAGGCGCGCTGTTTAGAAGTAATACCAATACTAAGCGCCGCACAGTACGAATGTTTATTTTAGAACCTCGAATTGTTGTGGATGGTATTGGCGATAGTGTGTTGATTGGCAACGAATATGACTTGCGACCAAGTATCGGCAAGCTTAACAACATCTCCAACAATAGCGCTGAATTTAAATCGGTAGTGGAAGTATATAGCTGCACATCGAGGGTTCAAGCCGAGCGCTATCAACAAGACTTATTGTCACAGCAAAAGTCGTCTCAATTAACGCAGTGCCGATTACCAACAGGGCAAAAGGGTTGGCGGGTGAAAGTATTGGAATGTGATGACTCACAAAGTGAGTGTGTGCGCCCTTCAGAGGAGTCTTAACCGCGATGCAGCAATGGAAAATTCGTATTTTATCAGGCGTGCATACCGGAGTAGAAGTCACCTTACCTGAAGGTGCTCTCGTGCTTGGCAGTGACGACTTTATTGCTGATCTTGTACTGTCTGATGCTGGGGTCGAAGCGAACCATTTCACCCTCGTTTGCCAGCAAGACTCGGTCATTTTACGAGGCTGCGAAGAGGCAAATATTAACAGTGAAGACATCGCTGTTGCAGGTGATGGTATCGAGTTGTCACGCCATGCTGTTGTCTCGGTCGGCGTTGTGAAGTTCGCTCTGGGATACGCGGAAGATGCGTTAATTGTGAGTAACGTCAGCGACGAATCTAGCCAACAGAATACACCTGTGGTTGCTGTGCAACGCTCTAGCTGGAAAAAAACAACGCTCATCGCTTTGCTTTGTAGTTTTGTCCCGAGTGTCATTTTTGCTGGTATGTGGTACAGCCAAGCTAACGGAAGCAACAATGAAATTGTTACAGAAGCAGAACCCATTGTTTTGGTACGTAACATCTTAGGCGAGCTCAAACTTAGCGACGTTCGTGTGGAATGGAATGCCGCCGCACGCCAAGCGGTCCTAGAGGGCTATGTTGAAGACCGAACACAGAAACTCGATCTGCTTGGTCGAATTGATGTATTGGGCATCAATTACAAAAGTGACTTAAGAACGATGGAAGAAATCCGTCGCGGGGTTCGATTTATTTTGCGCAACCTCGGCTATCACCAAGTGAAAGTCGAAAATGGCGATGAGACCGGCACACTGCTGCTGACGGGCTATATCGATGATGCAAGCCGCTGGAACCAAGTTGAACAAATCTTGGAGCGAGACGTGCCGGGTCTTATTGCGTGGAAGGTTGAACTGCAGCGAGCGGGTGCCTACATGGATACGCTAAAAGCGTTATTGACGGATGCGGAGTTACTGAAGAAAGTCCAGTTGGTCACCAGCGGTGATCGCATCGAAGTTCGTGGTGAGCTTGATGATATCGAAACGACTCGATTTTACGGTGTGACCCGAGACTTCCGGGAACAATATGGTGAGAAACCGTACTTAGTTTTGAAATCCATACCTAAGGTGAGTAAAGGCACCAACATCGATTTCCCGTTTCGTAGCGTTAACTTTGGCCAGGTTCCATATGTGATTCTGACCGATAACGTTCGCTATATGGTCGGTGCAAGAACGCCTCAGGGCTACCGAATATCCAGTGTTACACCTGCTGGTATTGAGTTGGTTAAAGGCGGGCGGGTGATAACAATAGAACTCGGATATGAAGGCGAGACGAACAATGACAAATCTTGAACAAATTTTAAATAACGACACAAACGGTGCGGAAGTGCACAAGATTAAGAGCAAGCTCTTAGAAGCACAAGCGGTGGTGAAACGTCAGTTGGATTTAGGGTGCTCACCACAGCAGTACCAATTGCTACTCAAACAGTATGAAGCTTACACAGCCGCCTATGCGGTCGTTGAATCATACGAAGCTAACTAAAAAATACGAGGAAGTCTTATGTCATTTTACGATGCTAGTAACAGTGTAAACCTTGATGATGTTAAAGCTAAGTTAGAACAACAAGCGAAAGATGCTAACACAGAAGTGACGGCAGCCATCAAGAACCTAGAAACCAATGCCGATGATCCATCAAAGCTTGCCGAGCTTCAGCACGCGATCAACAAATGGTCTGTTGTTTACAATATCAATGCGACCACGACTCGTGCGATTAAAGATGTGATGCAGTCGATTCTCCAGAAGGTGTAAAGCATGGAACGAGAAACGCGCCAACTGCTGGCTGAAATCGCGCTGATGGCAACAGGTATGCATCGTCATCAAGAAGCCAACACGATTGCAGATGGCCTTGAAGCAAGCTCTGGTTCTGAAGAGACCGTTGCGATGATTCGTGCAATGAGCCTCATGAATAAAGGCTTGTATGAAGAGGCTCATCAATTACTCGAACCACTTTGTAACGCCTATCCAGATCTGATCAGCTTAGCGGCTCTTGCTTCTGCCAAAGCCGGTTTACTGAGCAAAGCGGAAAGCTGGGTAGAACTTGCGTCACAAGGAAGCGGAGAAAGCCAAGCATTTGCTGCGAGCTTTTCTCAGGACATTAGGAATCTTGGATGATCATTGATTCAAGCAACCTAAGTCTTCAACACCAATCTTTGCGTCAGTCGGAGTCGCGCCATTATGAGCGGAGCGATGAAGACAAGATGAAAGCACTCATGGAGCGAAGTGACAAGCAAGAGCAAGTTTCACATGTTTCTCCAAAAGAGACGCTAGAGAAAACAGAAGCGAAACTGGCGGAGATTAAAGCGTGGTATGAATCATTAAAAGACGCAGAGGTTGTCAGTAAACAAAGTGTCTTATCATCGTTAAATGAAGCGTTTTCCGACCCTCAAGTTAAACGAGAGGCAATGTGGTACGCCTTTCATGAGGCGAAGAGTGCAAAAGGCAACGAGCAGCCACAATCTGATTTGTTAAAGGTGTTGAAGCAGGAGTTACTAGGGAATTTTTCGGGACAGCTTATTGCCGAACCACCTGCTGATAAAACAGCACTAAAAGCAATGCTAGCGCAGCATTTTCCACTGGGTGCCCAGAAAGAACAAGCCTTATGGCATTGCTGGGCAGAGTTGAGGTCGTTACCTGATATGGCATCAACACTGGACATGGTTCGTGATGAACTCAGCTTCATGATCCAAAAAAATGCGATGGTGAAAAACATCATTACTCACAGTCACAAGTTAGATTTATCTTAGGAGTACATATGATAAACACGCAGTACACCGAGGTGATGCAAACCAACATTGATAAGTTACAGGATGCGCAAGTCGAAGACGGTTTAAGCGAACGTTTTGAGCAAGCTATGTCGGTTCCCGAGGCAAATAATGGCCTAGAGGGCGGTTTGCTAGAAAACATCAGCGAGTTGAAAAACACTATCGATAATGCGAAAAGTAACCTGCAAGACAACATGAAGATGGTGGGTGATGATCCGGCGCAATTACTGCAAATGCAGTGGGCGCTGACACGCATTACTTTTCAAGAAGAGCTGATCGCGAAAACCGTGGGTAAAACCACACAAAACGTAGAAACCTTATTGAAGGCACAATAGTGATGATGAATAAAATGAGAGCAGTTTTCATCATGCTCACGTTGTTTCTGGTAGGTTGTCAGACCGAGTTATACACCAACGTTACTCAGAAAGAGGGTAATGAGATGTTGTCGATCTTACTATCCGAAGGTGTCGTTGCAACAAAAGAGCCTGACAAAGACAACACCGTCAAGTTAATGGTAGACAGTTCTCAAATCGCCTTCGCGGTAGATGCGCTAAAGCGAAAAGGTTATCCAAGAGAGCAGTTTTCTACACTGAAAGAGGTGTTTCCTAAAGACGATTTGATCTCGTCACCATTAGCAGAACGAGCACGTTTGGTGTACGCGAAATCTCAAGAGCTCTCGTCAACCTTATCTCAGATTGATGGCGTGCTGGTGGCACGTGTTCATGTTGTTTTGGAAGATCAAGATCTGCGTCCAGGAGAGCGCCCAACTCCAGCTTCTGCCTCCGTATTTATTAAACACGCAGCAGATATTGCGCTTGATTCATATGTTCCGCAGATCAAATTATTAGTGAACAATAGCATTGAGGGGCTGAACTACGATCGAATCAGCGTAGTGATGGTACCCTCATCAGAGGTTCGAGTTGCTACTCAAAACAATCAATTTAAAAGCATTTTGTCGGTTCAGGTCACCAAAGAGACGGCGAATAATCTTATCGCCATTTTGGTGTTCTTGGTAGCGGCACTCATCGGCTCGAATATCGCTACTTTTACATGGTGTCGTAGGAACACGAAGCGTGGTTAAACCAGAAACACCACTCGCGCAGGTACAACACCAGTTTAACTATGCGCCTTGCCAGTACATCCATAGAAGTTGGATAGAGCAAAAGCAGCCTTGGTTACTAAATATCGAAGGCTGGAGAGATAACCCCATGTTCAACCAATGGTGTATCAATGAGTGGACGTTATCTCCCGTTCCAGAGACGGCTTTTAACAAACCTTGTCATAGTTTGGCATTGCTCCCGACAGACGCGTTGAATCGACTCGTATTGATGGTGGGTGGAGCTTTGCATTGCGTTGCGATGCGAAGCGTTGTTTTAAAACATCCTAAACAGGTTCTGAACAACGTATTTGGTTTGGAAGGCGCTCGGTTCTTAATTCAAAACGGGCCGATGCTGTTATCCAGCTGGCCGCAAGGCTGGCAGCGTTCGTTACCAGAACTATTGGATGAAAGGTCTGTTGAAGCAAGCATGAGGGCGCTAGGATATTTTTGGATGAGGTTTATTTTGATTAACTCACCAGAAGATGTTGTTCTTCGTTGGCAATTCAAATTAGAAAAGCAACTTAGCGAAAACGCGGAAACAGCTAACTGGTTGGAAGCGGATCAACGAGATCTGGCGTATCGACTCACAAAAAAAATCGCAAAACAGGTTATTCCTCAATGGTTTCATTTGTTGAAATAAAAACAGACAATTTGCAGCTGGCACCTGGCTTAAAGGTGCTGAAAGCGAAAGATTATGCCAGTTATCTGGATTCGCAACACTTAGTTGAAGCCGCGAACTCCAAAGCTGAAAGCATCATTGCTAATGCCCAACAAGCCTACGAAACCGAAAAACAACGTGGTTATCAAGATGGCCTTGCACAAGCCAAGATTGAAAATGCGCAAACGATGGTTGAAACCTTAGCACGTTGTAATGACTACTATCAGCAAGTCGAAGAAAAAATGACAGGTGTGGTGTTAGAAGCAGTACGTAAGATCATCGATACCTTCGATGATGTCGATACCACGGTGAGTGTAGTTCGAGAAGCGTTGCAACTGGTGAGTAACCAAAAGCAGGTCATTTTACATGTCCACCCAGAGCAGGTTGTTGAGGTGAGAGAAAAGGTGGCTGGTGTATTAAGTGATTTCCCTGAAGTCGGTTACGTTGACGTGGTAGCAGATGCGCGCTTGAAAAATGGAGGCTGCATTTTGGAAACAGAAGTTGGGATCATCGACGCTAGTATTGATGGACAGCTGCATGCATTAAAGCAAGCCATGGTGAAGCAGCTCAGCGAGCGTAAAATTACGATTCATGAATGAACCTCAAAAACTCAGCACTTGCTGAGTTTTTTCATTTTAATGCCTTTAAACAAAAAAAATCCGACCATTTCTAAAATATTCACTGCCATAAATCCTTAAGAATACACCTAAGAAAGCTGCTTAGTTGATAAGTCTTGCAACTAAGCAGCGCATCTAAAACAACAAAAATAGGATTATTTAGTCGAATGGCTAATGGATTTATAACTTCTTTACTGACAGATTTTGCCAGCCGCTGCCAATTGGAGCCGTTGGTTTTTGATGAGGATGATTGTTGCCATCTACTCGTTGAGCAAAACACAGCAATCACAATTCGTGCACAAGAAGATCGTGTGACGCTTATCGGGCTGATTTCAGGTAATAAACCGAGTGCTGATATTTTGCATCAACATATGAAAGATGCCTTAACGCAAGGCTCTCCAGCGGTATGCTGGGAGGAAGAGACCGGATATATCGGTTTCATACACCTGCCTCAGCAACTGCTAACTGCATCTTTTTTCGATGAGTCATTTGCGAATTTCATCGAGTGGTTAAAAAGTGCGAATACACAAGAAGTAACCAATAAAACAACCGAAGTACCGGAAACGAATACCACTCATTTTTCCACATTAAGGGTTTAAAACATGATCAGTTTTGGAAGTGTTAGCGCGTTGCAGGCTGCCATGCCGCAAGCTCGTAACGAGATACTTAACCAAGGTAAGCTGAGTATTGGTGGCAAAGAATACCAAATCAACGCAGCGACCCAAGAATTTACTCGCGCCAATCCTACGAATGGTGCAGTAGCGCGATTTTTTGAAGCGACAGGAAAACTGTTTCGCGAAGGTAGCCCACAATCGGTAGCGAAAGCCCTTACAAAAGCCGTATTTGATAATGAGCAAGGACAAGCTCAGCGTTTACAAGCTGCTTCTTCTGTTGAGCATGGACAAATGTTCTTCAAAGATGGAAGCATAAAAACCGCATCAGATGTCTTAAATGCCTTTGCGAAGTTAGACAGTAAATCAGTTCAGTCGAACTCTGCTGAGCTAAACCAGTTAGCAGAGCGAGCGATGACAGAGGCAATGTTAGAAACCGATTCTGGTAAAAACCTCACATCACTGATTGGCGAAAGTGCAGCGAAGTCGCTTGCTGGACGTGTAGTAAAAGACTACGGCGGTGGTGTATCTGCAGCGCAGAAAAACCCGGCAGGTAGCATTAATCAAATGCAAGCGGTGTTTGATATGGAGGTGATGCATCTTAAATCGGCGCAACGTCATATCGAAGGTCTAGCAAGCACCGATCTAAGCCAAGGTGTATACGCTGAAGGACTGGCGGAGGGTGCGTTTAACAAAAGTGGCGTAACCAATAATGTTGAAAGAGCTGCGGCGTGGATCATTAATGCTTCTAACTCTAAAGGAAACGATGCCGAAAATATTACGTCTTTACTGAAAGAATACGCGTCTAATGGTAAAGATTTATTGAATATGGAAAACCTAAAAGAGCTACACGCTCGATTGGTGCCTAATGTTGAGCGTGATTACCGAGGGCCAAATATTTCGGGTGGCACTTTGCCGTCAAGTATTGGCGGTGAGGGCATGTTAAAGCAGCACATTGAAGGCTTTTTGAAAGAGAACCCTGTAGAAGATAAAGACTTAGGTAAACATTTGTTCGCCGGAGTTATCGGGTACCATGGCTTTACCGATGGAAATGGTCGCATGGGGCGCATGCTATACGCGATAGCAGAACTTCGTAACGACTCGTTCAATCCTTTAGCTATGGATGCAGAAAATAGCCTTCACGGTATTAAGTGATTTTCTACTTCTATTTAATTTTTGGAGCGGCGATTGCCGCTCTTTTATTTTCCAGCTTAACCTTAATTTTTCTTCTCAATAAAACGGCTAATAGCAATAAAAATGAGACGTTGAAATAAAGTGTCGGTTTCTATCTCGCCATAAAATCTCTTTTATCCTTATTCGCTTATTTAAATGAGCCGTTATACCCAAGTGGCTTCGCTGAAATAAATATATCGATGTCACTTAGTTATAATAAATTAGACAGGACACAACATGGATACAGGAAAGATTAATATGCTTCTCTCTGAGCTAGGAGAAGTGCTGAACCTTGAGCGCGTGACAGCGTATGACGATCAAATGTGGTCACTGCATTTTGCTGAAAACAACAGTGTCGATGTTCTGCTCGTAGAGGAAAAAGGCGAGTTATTGATTTCCAAAAACCTGCTTATAGAACAAGATGATATTACGCTAGATAAACTTCAAGTTTTACTTGAATACAACTTTTTGTATCGAGAAACAGGTGGTGTGCAGTTTTGTGTGAATCCAACACGCAAAGACGTTGTTCTTCAAGTTGCTATCGCGGCTGGAAGTGAACTCACCAACATTGCTAACTTAATCATTCAGTTGAATGAATTAGTTGATACTTGGGGACAGTTATTTCAAAACAACACGGTTGTAGATTTTAGCCAAACAGACGTACACGCATTTATTCAAGTTTAAGGCATCACACATGGTCAATATTAATACATCGCACATGCACTCGTTGAGTCAGTTAACGTCACATTTGGCGACACAAAATCAGGCTGACGACAAAGAGGTTCGAGCACACAACGGCAAAGATATTTTTGTTAAAGAGGGTGCACCAAAAAATAAAAGTATCAGCGCGCGTATTAGCCACCAGAATAAAGCGAAAGATATTGTAGTGAACCTGCTTACTAAGCAGGGTATTCCTAAAGATGTTGCGAAGCTCATGCTGAAAAATGTGTTGAACGGTGAGAACAAGTTAACGCTTGGGAGCCTGAAAAATCTTGAGAGATTGTCGTCTGGCCCTAGCTCAAATTGGCCAACGGCACAAACGGCAGCCTCTTCTTCCAAAACCAATAAAGCCTCATCGAGTGTCGCGCTTATCAACGAACATAAAGCCAACCTTCAAAAGCTTGGTGATTTTGCCTGTACGGACTTAAATACGTTCGGTGTTAAGGGGTCACAGTTTTATGAAACAAAAGGAAAGCCACGACTAAAAGAGCTTCACGCGGATCAAGCGCGAATCATGCAAGATCACAGAGCGACGATGTCCGCAAACGGAGTTCAAGCTGCAGCACAAAGAGGAACCGCACCGCAATTAAGCACTCTACAGAACATTGCTAAGGCAGTACAAACCGCGAAAGCCGGCTGCTGTACTACATTTGCCTTTGCTGCCGCCGCTGAGATGATTCAAGGCATGTCAGGAACACCTGAAAGTGAACCCAAAGTAGAAGTGGTTGCGTTTAAAAAGGGTCATTCAGGTACACACCTTTATGTACTGGTTGGTCGACAAGAGGGGAGCGACATAAAAGATCCATCAACGTGGAGTAAGGATGTGAAAATTGTTGACCCGTGGGCGACATCTGCATTCGGTGCACCAATGTTTGGAGATGCACAACGACCACCTGTTTCGAATATGTTCCCGCCAACAGAAGTCATTTTTGATAGCCATAAACTGGGTTAGTCACTCTGCAAAAGAAGTGAGCAAATACACCATGCTAAGCATCTAACCTTTATTGAAAGAGCAGCTCTGAGCTGCTCTTTTTTATTACTCTGGCAACTCGTTTTTAGAGCGAGGTTTCTGCGGAAAACCTCACAATGAAGGCGAAAAAGTGACAAAAATAAAGCCATTACCGACATCGTTCAATCTGCAATCGTTGTTCAATAGAGTTATTGAAACAAAAGGAAAAAGTTATGAACACGATTCAACAACTGCTCTTGGAGTTTTGCCAACTCAATGAGTTGCCCGAACTGAATTTTGAAGAAAATGAACGTTGTCAGCTACTGGTCGATGATCGCTACATGTTGTATTTCATCGCGACAGATACGGATGATTTGATGTTGTCTGTAACGTTCGGAGGGTTAGAAAAATCCGGTGAACAACGACTAAAAGGTTTAGAGCTTCTTGCTCATGCTAACTATCAAGGAATAGGTAGTGGCAGCCTCGCACTTGCTTTGGCTCCAAACGGTCGACAGCTTGTCTTAGCAGGACGTAAACCCGTTGAGCATCTAAATACGACGAACCTTACCGCTTGGTTTCACGAAGTTATTGAACAGGCCGAGCTGTGGCAAGCGCGTTTCGCAATGTTGGATCAAGCGATTCCAACCACCTCTAATCATGAACAAGCTCATGTTCAATCACTTCGTGTGTAGGAGAGAAAAATGGTTAATACAACACAAAAAATCAGCCAAAGCCCAGTACCTGATCTAGAACAGTTTCGTGCAGTTGCTGCGCAAAAAGATGACCGAGTGATCAGTAAAAGAGGTGAAGTAAAAGAACCTTCCACATTCCACAAAGGTCATAAGTTTGCTTCTATTCACGAAGGCGTATTGAGAAGCAAATACACTAAGTTTTTCCAAGAAAACATCAAAACTCACCTTGATTTAAAGCAGGCGCTACTTAAGCAAGAAAAACCTGAGGTTGCGCTGTTGGCTTACTCCCTAGTGAGTCCTTCAGGCTATCGCGGTGAGCCACTTACTGAGCGTAAAATCTTAGAAGTTGTCAGCCTATTGGATGAAATAAAAGTGAGCAGCGATACGTACCAGCAGCTTAAAAATACGTTTGATGCGATCAGCAAAGATCCGCGTATGCAGGTGAGTTTAGAAGCCCAGTATCCAGGAAAAATGGATGGCTTCGCTGCTGAACTGTTACAGATGGGCAAAGAAAAGCTAAAAGGTTCTGGTGTGAACGCCGTTATTAACTTGGCATTACCTGGCGTTGGCTTATTGATTTCTACAGGTCGAGAGCTGCACAAAGCGGCCGTAAATGGTGATGCTGAGGCTTACCATCATCAGTTAGAACAAATTTCACAGCTGCCAGGGCGAGATCAACGTCTTTCTATGCCGATGCAGCAAACCTTGGCTCAAGGTCATGCGATACTGTCGGCTGAAGGTGGCATTGGAGCTACGTTAGGTATGGCGACGGGGAGCCTGGGCACGTTCGGTGTTAGCTCTGTAGCAACGGTGGGCGTCACACCGATAGCAAAAGAGGCAATCGGTTCTGCGGCAACGACTGCTATCATGAGCGGCGGTGGCTTTGTGGCGAACCAAGCTGGGGCATACGGGTTAAATACGGAAGTAAAAGAGCAACTTATGCAAGGCGAAATGTCTGGTGTTTTACCTAGACTTGAAGTTTCCAATGCAAAAGGAGACTTTACCTTCAGTATGCAAGATCCGGCTTCTGTCCGCGCATTAATGGCGTACCTTGGCCCTAAGGAGGATACTGCAATGACTTCTCCTCAAGCGCCTAAAGAAGCACAAGAGATGGAAGCCGCTCGATTAACACTGAAAAAGATGTTGGGTTCAGAGCCAAGTGAGCACTTGGTTCCTGACGTAGACTCTATCTTGAAGCTAAGCCCAGAGGATGCACCAAGTAAAACCGAGTCTATTGCTAACGGGGCGTTTAAAAAACTGTTAGGAGAAGATTGGGATTGGCTCATGCCAGCTGTTCGAGCGATTGATAAAGGGGAAACAAGTAAAATAAACGAAAAACTCACCTACAAGCTCCCCCTAGATGCAGCAAACGGACGAGTTTATCTTGATAAATGCCCAAACCTGAGTGACGTCCAATTAGATGCGCTAGAAAAACTAGGCTCACCAAGTCAATTGCGATTGATGTACTTGGCAGAAGGCTGGGTGTAATTTCAAATGGTAAAGTAGGGAGTAGGTGCTGCTCCTTACTTTATCTACCGTCAGCGTTCCTTTTTGGGGCTGGCTAATATCGGTTGAATTTAACTTTTCGACTGAAGAAACAAACACACAAGTGTCAACGTTATACCAACCCAACCAATGAAAGAAATTTCTTCCCCAACAATCGCAACTGCTAGTGCTGCTGCGATAACAGGTTCAAATAGCGTGAGTATGCTAGCTCCACTGGCTGTAACAAATCGTAACCCAAACCCAAAAGCGACGTAACCTAACCCCATTGGAATCAAGGCCATGTAGAGCATGACCGTCGTATTAGTTGACGATGCAAATAGATTATCACCCGTGATGAAAAGTGTTGGTAGAAGCAAAACTCCACCAATACCAAAAACACTTCCCATGGCCGTTTGCGATTCAATGCCGTGGTCAATCATAGCCTTTACTCCCCATGAGTAAATGGCGTACGTCAAACCTGCCAATAGGCCAAGTAATACACCCCAATGCTTCATATCATGATCAAATAAGCTATTTGCGGATGACTCAGAAGCCAACAACAAGGTAATACCAATGACCCCGATTGCGAAACTCATCACCCAGCGCTTGGTTATGGTCTGATTTCGGCTAAAGAGACACTCTAACAAAGCAGAAAAGAAAGGTGCAGTGGAGATAGAAATAACCGTCCCAATAGCCACACCAGCGAATCGCATTGATGAATAAAAAGCCAGTGGGTAGGTGGCTAAGGCGATAATACTAATCAGTAACGTTTTCTTCTTATGTACGACTTTTCGAAAATCTCTCTTCAGTGACTTCGCAGATAGACATGCTTGCATAAAACCACCAATACCCATAGAAAATGCGCCAATGGCGAGAGCACTGACATCCGGTGCCAAGCTGGCAGCGGTGCCCGTCGTTCCCCACAGGGTTGAAGCAAAAAGTATGGATAAAGTTCCTAATTGATAGTCGGTGAAATGTTTTTTTAACACTGTAGTTTCTACCTAGTGAATGGCTGTTTTAGGGTAGAAAGAATAAAAGAAAGCGATAGAGAGTTTTGTGCTGAAAAGACGGAATACTTGTTCCAGAGGACTATTTTAGTGACTACCGGGAAAACTCTCTAGGAGACATGCCAAAATGCATTGAAAACCGTCGACTAAACGCGGAAAGGTCACTATAACCAACTCGTTCAGCTATCAACTGAACTGGAAGGTCTGTATGAGTCAGTAGTGCTTTGGCTTTTTCCATACGTTGTAGTGTAATGTACTTATGGACGCTCACTTTTAGCTGCTCTTTAAAAAGCTTTTTAAACTGCGTCGGACTCAAGCAAGCGGCATTCGCTAATGAGGCAATGGTGAGTGGCTGATCAAGCTGCTCGGCGATCACAACCTGTACATCTCGAATACGCGAATCTACGGAGCGAGACCGCTTTTGCTGCTCTAGCAACAGATAGAAGGTTGCAACCATTGAGTTTTCAATTTCATCATTAACCTGATACTCAAGTTGCTTTTCGACAAACTGGATAAAGCTCAGTAGAGGCGGGCTAATCGAAAACACAGCCACACTATTATCCATCAAATGAGTGGGCAAAGTGGTCATATCCGCAACAATAAAGCGTGATGACTCTTCGGCATTAAAACCGTGGGCACAACTTTTGGGGATGACTATGCAGTCGCCAACCGCCACCTTTCCGACATAACTATCCATATCAATATGTATGTTGCCCTGGAGAGGAAGCACCAGTTGATGATAATCACTATGAGTATGTCGGCTCATACGTTTCGTGTAGGAGCGAATGCTTAAGTTAGATTTCATAAAAACAACATACAGTTAAAGAATACCGCATTATAGCGTTGAAAGTATCGAGGTTGAAAGCTGGGCAGTTGTAAGCCCCGATCTTGAATGGGATGTGGTTTGTTAGTCCGCCTCGGACTCTAACGAGGCCAACCAACGAAGCACTTCCGCAGTTGCTTCAATAAGATCGCTTGGGATGTACTGGTCGACGTTACCGTCGGCGTATAGTGCGCGAGCAAGAGGGACTTTTTGCATCACAGGCACGCCTTCCTCTCTAGCGATTGCGACCATACGTTTGGCTACCGCATCGGTTTCCATCAAAGTGATGACGGGCAGGGGCGTTTCGCCTTTCTTGTAATAAAGGCCAACCGCGATATGTGTTGGGTTTGTAACTAATACATTAGAACGTTTAACGTTTTCGCGTTGATTGGAGGCTTGTAGCTCTTGGTGCAACTGACGACGTTTGCTTTTTATTTCTGGACTGCCTTCCATCTCTTTGTATTCGCGCTTCACTTCGTCCTTGCTCATTTTGAGCTTCTTCGTGTGATCAAACTTTTGGTACGCAAAATCTGCGGCAGCGATGACGATGAAACCTACCGAAGAGATAATCATTAATTGTTTAATCATGACGCCAGTAATGGTCGGGACACATTCTAGCCCACAAGTTGGAATTTGCATTAAAGCGTTGATGTTACCGCGTAATGTCACCCAGATAATGCAGGAAAGAAGAGAGACTTTAAGGATCGACTTGATAAACTCAATCACACTCTTGAGGGAAAAAATGCGTTTGGCCCCTTCGACGGGATTGATCTTTTTGATGTCGGGTTTAACGGACTCACCACTAAATAGGAATCCGAACTGCCCCATATTGGAAAAGATGGCGACGAGTGTAGCAACCAGAATAATCGGAGCGAGTAGATAGGCAATTTCTTTTGCGATGGCGATAGCGACATCGACTAGCGCATCTTGGAAACCCTGATAAGCAAGCTTACTTGGTAGGAGAATAAGCGCTGAGATGTGCGACATGTAATAATCGGCGAACGCAAACAGTACAATTATGAGCGCCAAAATTAATGCAGACGATACGATTTCTTGGCTTTTGGCAACCTGACCTTTCTGTCGAGCATCGCGTAACTTTTTTGCGGTGGGTTGCTCTGTTTTTTCTGCACTCATAAAGAATCCTAAGCGTTATTGCCAAATGGTATTGAGTTGTTCTGCGAATCGGGTAATGCCGTAAAACTGTACTTCAAAGTGAGCCATCATTATTCCGAGATACACGATCAGTAAAACACTCGCGATGGCACTTTTTATTGGCATGGCAAGGAAAAAAACATTCAATTGCGGTGCAAAACGACTGATAAGCGCCAGACCAAACTCAGCAAGAAACATTGCCAACACTAGTGGAGCGGACATCAACACACCAAGCCACATAAGCTGTTCAAATTGCGCGTAGAAGAAGCTAACCCATGCGTCGCTAACGGTTGGGAAAAAGTCCACGATCGGCCAAGATGTATAGCTTTTGAATAACGCATAGATAAAAGTGACAAAGCCACCGCCAGAGAAGAACAGGGTAATCAGCGTTTGGGTTAGTAATACCGCTGTTGGTGTGGATTGTGAGCCTAGCGTTGGGTTAAACATACTTGCCATGGCAGCCCCACGTTGGTTGTCGACCAGAAAACCGGCCGCTTCTATCGCCCAAAAGGGGATAGCAGCAACAAACCCTATCAATAGCCCAATTAATACCTCCTTACCCAAAATCATTATCAGCCAAATACCGTCGGTTTCTGCGGGCAAGGTTTGCTGATTAATCATCGGAAATATAAACAGTGCGAGTGAGCAAAGCACACCATTTCTCACCATGGTGCCGCCTAACATTTGCTTGCTCAAAATAGGCAAAAAGATGAAGCATGCCATTAACCGAGGTAACGTCAGGCTGTACAAAAATAAAGCCTGGTGTAAGTCGTGATAACTCATCGTATTTGAGGAATTTTATCCATAGCAAGCGAGGCGAAGGCGTGGAGCTCTGCCCCTAGCCATTGCGTTGTGACGAACAGCGTAATAATGACCGCGATAAGCTTGACCACAAAGCCTAACGTTTGTTCTTGGACCTGAGTTAACGCCTGAATAAGCGACACCAATGTACCAACCAATGCTGCGACTAAAATCGGCGGTAATGACAAGTACAACACTAGGGTTAATGCTTGAGTCGTGAAATGAATGATTTCAGCAGAATGCATACTTTCTCCGTGATTAACCGTAACTCAACACTAAGCCGTGGGTGAGCTTTGTCCAGCCGTCAAGCAAGACAAAAAGCAGCAATTTGAAGGGGAGGGAAATCGTCATTGGCGATACCATCATCATCCCCATCGCTAGTAGGATATTCGACACAATTAGGTCAATAGCGATAAACGGTAAGTACAACAGAAAGCCAATTTCAAAAGCGCGAGTAAGCTCGCTGACGGTAAATGCGGGCAGTAAGAGCAATAAACTGTCCGACTCTAAACGGTCTACGTACTTCTGTGGCCACAATGTGCGTGCAGCATCAGTGAAGAATATGGCTTCGGTTTCCCGAATATGCTTTTTCAAAAATTCTCGATAAGGCTGTAAACCGCTTTCAATGAGGCCTTCTACACTTGCAGAATCTTCAAGGGAGATATCATGCTGCTTTACGTAGTCGTAGGTTTCAAACCCGACGGGAGCCATGATGAAAATTGACAGAATGATAGCCAATCCGTAAAGCGCCATATTCGGCGGAATTTGCTGTACACCGAGAGCGTTACGCAGCAGTGAGAATACAACGGCGAGTTTCACAAACGACGTCGCCATCATAGCGATAAATGGGATCAGTGCCAGCAGTGCTAAGCTGACAATGAGATTGAGCTCGTCGGGTAACTGGATCATGCTGGCTCCTGCGTGCCACCGAACAGCTCCAGTACGCGCACACCTAAATGTTCGTTAACATTAACAAGTTCACACTCACCAATGATTTTGCCGTTGGCACGCAATGTTACCGGCTTAGATACAGGCTGGTTTAGCTCGAATACGTACCCTGGCTGAAGCTGGTTAAGCTGCTCTAGCGTGATGGTTTGATGGCCGATATCAAACGTGAGTTCCACAGGCAGTTGCTGGTGGTCGGTTAACATTTCTGAAGTGTTTACGTCATTCATATTGGTTTCTTTTTCCATAATGTGAAGAGTTTGGTCATCCAGTTGGCAGCGCCAGAGATTCTGGTTAGATACTTGAAAAATGGCTTGTTGCTTGGCGATGTAACCATCGTCAAAAAAGATGACATCTCCCAGCTCGAGCGAATTAAATTCGCTTAACGTCAAATGGGTCCTTCCAAGACTTAACCACACAGGTAAAGCGAGGTGTCGAGCTTGTAGAGCAGCGCTGTTTGGTAGCGCATCCAACAACACGTCTGATCCTTCGCTAACCCACAAACAAAGAGAGCCGTTAGGCTTATTGAGGGTTAACATTAAAGTATGCTCTTGGGCCTGGCTCGCCTCTAACGGCTGTAGTTGACTAAGAATGGGTAACTGACCAAATAGCGCTTTGATTGCCTCACTATGCGGTTCTATCTGTGAGCTCAAAAGTGCTAACTGGAGGGAGTTAGGCAGGGACTCAAACGCAGTAGCATTTAAGGTCGATTTCAGCCAATGTTGGAGCTGCGCACGAGAAAAGTCTACTTGTAGGGTTTGCCCTCCAATCAACGTGGTTAAACGGAACCCTTCAAATGAAGGGATTTGCGCAACAGTAATCGATACGCTCTGACCATCAGTCCCTTGGAAGTGGCACTGTTTTGCACAAAGTTGATTGCTGAGCGCGATACTTTCTGCATCCACTTTGGGGATTATTAACGGCGTCATAGGTCATTCTCCGCTTGCCATTCTTCATACACGCTGCGTTGTTGGCGTGAGTGTTGTTGTTCATGTTGTTGTTGATCGAGCTGTTGAGTTTGTTCGCTGATCGCTAAGCGAAGTGGCTGCTCACCGCCGAATCGGTTTAGCCGTTCAGCAAGATCTTGTCTAGCTTGCTGGCTAATAATGGAAAGGGCATGCTCTTGTCGAATCGTCACGCTATACCCTTGAGCGTCCAACTTGATGTGGATTTCACCACCTTTTAATTGCCCTTCACTTAGAAACAGCCGAACCTCTTTGTTGTCCGATGCGGTTGGCAGAGCAACATAGATTTTGTCCACCAATTGCTGGAGTAATTGGTTTACGTCTCGCGTTGGGCTTGGTTGAGCCTGCGAAGCAACACTTTTTAGGATGACATCGCCTTGTGTTACCGCACTTGCAAAGGGCTGAGAGGGCACTTTTTCTTCATCCGTTTTAACGGCGAATAGTGCGCTTTTCGTCTCGATTTTTTCAAGAGGCTTGGTTTCAGGCAGGCCACCAGTTTGGTCTGGTCGTTTGCCTGTATTCTGTAGCGACGGAGTTGCACGCTTATTGTGCGTTTTTTCAGTTTGCTTTTTCGTTAAGCCAACAATGTTAATCCCATATTGAGCGAGCTCTGTCTCTGTCGCACTTTGGGGAAGCAAGCCAGATTCAAGCGTAGAGAGACAATCCGGCGAGGTATGTTTATCCATCGGCGTCGGTTTATCATCTTTCAAATGAGCTTGAGCTTGAAAGTGAGGATCAACACGCTCGGTAGAAGGGGAGCTTAGAACTGTGTCGCCATCGCTTTTTCCATCATTTTTAAGCAATTTATTGTTTTCGCTAATTATTTCTTCGCTATTTGCTGCGTCGTCTTGCGGTTTCTCTATATCTCTCTTAGTGACGACGTCACTTTTACCTTTTAAAGTGGAGGTGTTTTTGTCAGCGTTGGCTTCTTGGTTCGATAGGTTAAGTTTCTTATCTAGACCTTGAGATGTCTTATGCCTTAGCGGTATGTCTTCTTCGCCAGTATGATTTTTTTGGGGATTCGCAACGATAGACTCCTTTCCCTTGCTAGGCTTCTTCGTCATTGCATGCTCGAATTGTGATTGAAGCTCGGCCTCCTTCTCGAGAGGCACTTGTTCCGGCGTTGATTTGTGCAGCGTATTCGATGTTTCAGTTGTTGGGGTAATGCGCATAGTGAACCTTTAGATAATGTCGACAGTGCGAAACTCTTCCTGTTCGAGTTCTTCTTGGTATTGCCTTTCTCGCGATTTTTCCGCGACTTCTTGTTGCTGCAACTGAACGAATTTTTCTTTGGTTTTATGGGCTTGTCGCGCCTCTTTTTGCTTTTCTTTAAGTGCCGAGCGTTCGATTTCAAGCGCTTTTTTTGACTCGGCCACACGTTGTTTAAGTTCGGCTTCTCTCTCTCTTAACAACGCGATTTCTTGTCTTAATGTTTCCAGCTCTTTAAGAACGAGCGTTTGTTGTTTTGCTTTAGCAAAACGTCGCTCTTCTTCTTCCTGGCGCCAAACGTGATAGTCCGCGACAGAACGTTCGGCCTTTTGAACCTGTGCTGCGGCGTTTGACACTCGGTATTCTTGACGCTTGACGGCTTTATCCGCACGGTCAGCGCGAATTTTTTTGATTTCTAATAAGCGTTCTATCATTGTTTCGCCATCCCTTTAAGTTGAGCGATAGCGCCATCAAGATCGCTTGGTTCATGAGTGCCTTGGCGTAAAAAGGCGCGTATATCATCACTTTGTGCAATGGCCATATCCGCTCGGCTATCTGCGCCATGTTGGTATTCGCCAATTTTGATTAGCAGTTCAACTTCTTCATACTTAGCTAACATTTCGCGAATATGAGCAGCAGACACCTGATGATCGGATTCAACGATTTGATTCATCACTCGGCTTGCTGACCGAAGTACATCAATGGCGGGGTAATGGTTCATTGCCGCAAGTTTGCGCGAGAGAATGATGTGCCCGTCTAAAATTGAGCGAGTTTCATCCGCGACAGGCTCCGTCATGTCGTCACCTTCCACCAACACGGTGTACAGTGCTGTAATTGATCCTTTGTCTGATTGTCCAGCTCGTTCCATCAGCTTTGGCAAAGCGGCAAAAACAGAAGGTGGATAGCCACGTCGTGTTGGTGGCTCGCCTGCGGCTAGTCCAATCTCCCTCTGTGCGCGGGCGAAACGCGTCACCGAATCCATCAGCAGTAGCACGCGTTTACCTTGGTCACGAAAATATTCTGCGATAGAAGTGGCAACAAAGGCGGCTTTGGCGCGCTCCATTGCTGGGCGATCAGAGGTAGCGACCACTAAAACCGATTTGGCCATACCTTCTTCGCCTAGGTCATGCTCAATAAACTCGCGCACTTCGCGTCCACGTTCACCAATCAAAGCGAGAACGGTCACGTCAACTTCTGCGGAGCGAATCAGTTTTGCCAGTAGGGTACTTTTACCCCCGCCAGCCGCTGCAAAAATACCCATGCGCTGACCTTCACCACAGGTCAGTAGCCCATCAATGGATCGAACGCCAAGAGAGATTGGCTTTTCAATCAGTTTACGTTGCATTGGTGGTGGCGCATCGCGATAAACAGGATACCAAGCACTTGGTTCCTGACTTTGCGTACCATCGAAAGGACGCCCAAGCCCGTCAAGCGTTGTACCTAACAGGTGGTCGCCAACACCCACTTCGTGCATTTTGCCCATTGGGCTTACTTCTGTATTTGAGGAAATCCCAAACATATTTCCTAACGGGGTGAGCAGAGCGTGATGCTGCTGGAAGCCAACCACTTCCGCTAACAAAGACAGAGTTTGATCGGGATTACGCAACTCACACAGTTCACCTACACGAACGCCAGGGACGACAGCTTTGATAATGGTGCCGGTGACTTGTGTAACGCGCCCGCGAATTTGGATCAAACGCGTGTGTTTAATCGCAGATTGTTGGATATCAGTGATGTATGAGAAATCGTTCAAGGTAAAAATATGCGCAATGATTGATGCTGAGAGGATAGAAAGTATAAGAATCAATTTATAGTGAATATCAGTCGGGAGTTTTTAGAAAACTGAAAGCGCACTAAAAAAACACGTCTGATTTTGACAGCTTCAAAAAAGCGCACTTCCTATAATTCGCCTGTATTGTGCGGAAGGAGTGCAAGTGAATGAGTATTATCAACAATCATATCGCAACAAATCCAAAGTTTGATGCGTCTATCCAAAACGGGTTGGAATCGTCTCGCCCCGACGTTTCACAAAAAGGCAATTATCGCGGTGAAACCGTCCGTGTTCACAATGCCACACAATCACTTTTTGATGCGATGGAAGAACTCACTTCACTCGGTTCCGAAAAAGCAGAGAAAGATCTGACCAAGCGCAAAGTGAAAGACAGTGGTGTTCGAGTTAATGAAGCACATGAACTCGTTTCGGACTATTTAAGAAAAGTCCCTGATCTTGAAAAGAATCAAAAGATCAAAGATTTGGCTACAAAAATGGCGGGAGGAAATATCTCGACCATCGCGCAATTACAAGCCTACTTGAATGGGTTTTCCGAGGAGAAAAGCCATCAATACCTCGCCCTAAAAGCCGTTAAAAAGTTTTTGAGTGCGAGTCCAGAAAGTAAACACCTACTAGCGCTGATTGACCAAGCACTTCTAAGAATCGAGCAAAACCCAGATACATGGTCTCAAATTGATACGGAAATCCGTGTCTCAAATTTTGCTGATGAATACAGCCAAGAGCAAGAGTTTAGCTCTTTGCATCAGCTGCGCGGCTTCTACCGCGATACCGTTCATAGTTATCAAGGGCTCGGCGCGGCTTATCAAGATGTAGTGGCGCGCTTTGGTGAGCAGGAGGTATCGACTGCTGTTGACTTTATGCTGCAAGGCATGAGTGCAGATCTTAGTGTTCAAGGTAGCAGTATCGATTCGGTTAAGTTGCAGTGGTTGATGTCCGATATGCAAAAACTCAAAACTCTAAATACGTTGCAAGATCGTGTGAGTCAGCTGTTCCAAATGTTTAAACCGGAAAGGACGAATTATGGCTTATCAAGTTTCTAATTTGATGGCTGATGTGATTGCGTTGGTAGAGCAGCGATGGGTAAGCAGTGATGAGATATGGAAAGTCGCCAACGCAATGGAATTGACGGCGGTAGAACAAAAAATCGATTTTTTTCGAGAGTTCCATAAGTTAGTTCGCGCAATCCCAATTGACGTATTCGCCGATGAAGAACAACGACAGAATTTAATCCAAGCGGTACAAAAGGCGCTAGACGAAGCCATTGATATAGAAGAAGAGGAAGCGTGGGAAGATGAGTTGGATTGATGCATCCGTCGATGAATTTTGCCGAGGAATGGGGCTCGATGCCGTCGATTTCTCATCAGCTGGACGGGTGCAGCTGGATTTTGAGCAAAGTGGTACGCTGCATATTGAGCGACAGGGTGAGCAGTTATTCTTGATGTTGTCTCGAGCGTTATCTTGGCATCAAACCAGTGACATGATTCAAAGTGCACTGTGTTTGTGTCATGCCGATCAAGGCTGGCCTTTCGAAATTAAAACCGGCTTGTTAGATGAGCAAACTCTGGTTTTTTCAGCAAGGCTAAAAGGAGAAGAAGTAACACTTCCGACCTTAGAGCAAGCGTTTACGCTTTTGGCTCGTCTACATAACGATGTGGCAGGCTCATGACTCGAGTTAGCACTTTAAACGTAGGCATAGAAGCCTTCACGCATGTTACTCATAGTGAGGTTAAGGCCGATTTCCCTGAACGGTTTCAATTACTTCCGGATGGACAGGCGGTCGCTACGCATTTAGAGAAGCTCTATGACCTCAGGCCTTCAGACCAATACCTAATCGCGTTAACCAAGCCAAAATTGTTGCACTCAGAATTGTTGCGTCCAGAAAAGTACCGCCAACAGTTCGATGAAACGTTGGCTCAGCTGCAAGTTCTTGCACAGGACTCAGGCTCCGTTTCTTTTATCAAAGCATCCGAAACGCTACAAAGTACACAACTTGATCAGCGTTACCTTACTATGGCGCTCAATCTCCTTATTCAGGTCTAACCAACATGTTGAGATCCAAAGACATTGAACTCTTACTTGTTCACGCTGCGCTACAAGTTCAATACCAAAAGCCAGAGCATGCCATTTCTATTCTCGATGCGGTTCTAGAAATAGAACCGCATCACAAAGAGGCGATGCAAACACTTGCTGTGGCGTGTTTACAAAGTGGTCGATATACCCGGACGATTGAGGTGTGTGAGCACTTATTAAAATCCGACCTTCATCCTGACTCGGCAGGACTCTGGTTTTGTTTAAGCCAAGCGCGTTGGAAACAAAATGACGTCGATGGGGCACGCCAAGCGCACCGACGCTATCTGCAATCTTTAAATAGTGAATCACATGAATAAGTTGATCGATATTCTAAACAAAGTAGGGCAACGCAAAGACATCATGCTTGCGGTGATGTTACTCGCGATCGTCTTTATGATGATATTGCCACTTCCTACCGCACTGGTGGATGTGCTGATTGGCACCAACATGAGCATTGCGGTGGTGCTGCTTATGTTAGCGATTTACATCACCACGCCACTTGAGTTCTCTGCATTTCCTGCGGTGCTATTGATCACGACATTGTTTCGTCTGTCTTTATCTATCACGACAACCCGCTTGATCTTGCTACAAGGCGATGCTGGTCAAATCGTTTATACATTCGGTAACTTCGTTGTGGGCGGTAACTTAGTGGTCGGTATTGTTGTGTTCCTGATCATTACCATTGTTCAGTTTATGGTGATCACCAAAGGCTCAGAAAGGGTAGCAGAAGTTAGTGCGCGCTTCTCACTCGATGCGATGCCTGGTAAGCAGATGAGTATTGACGGTGACATGCGTGCTGGAGTAATTGACGTACACGAAGCTAGGCACCGACGATCACTGATTGAAAAAGAAAGCCAAATGTATGGCTCGATGGATGGCGCGATGAAGTTCGTTAAAGGCGACTCCATTGCGGGTCTGGTCATCATTGTGGTCAACATCTTAGGTGGCGTCACGATCGGGGTAACGCAAAAAGGCATGAGTGCTTCTGAAGCACTTGAGTTATTTGCGATTTTGACCGTTGGTGATGGTTTGGTGTCGCAGATCCCGGCACTCTTTATCGCGATTACCGCCGGTATTATCGTGACGCGTGTTTCTCATGAAGACTCTTCTGATCTTGGATCGGATATTGGTGGGCAGGTGATTGCTCAGCCACGAGCACTTCTTATTGGTGGTGTGCTTTTGGTGCTGTTCGCACTCATCCCTGGGTTTCCAAAAATCACTTTTCTGGTCTTGGCCGCCGTGGTTGGTGGTGGTGGTTTCTTCCTTTTCTATCAACAGAAAAAACAAGCGGAATCAGATAGCACCGACTTATCAAGCTTTGTTTCGCAAGGGGCCGGTTCGCCAGCAGCGAAGCCAAGCAAACCCACGCCTTCTAGAAACAGCAAAGGTAAGTTAGGTGAGCAAGAAGAGTTCGCCATGACGGTCCCGCTGTTGATTGATCTTGACGCGAGCCTTCAGGAAAGCTTGGAAGCGGTCGCATTAAATGAAGAGCTAGCAAGGGTTAGACGCGCACTATATCTTGACCTAGGCGTGCCTTTCCCAGGCATCCACCTGCGCTTTAACGAGGGGATGCAAAATGGCGAGTACTTAATTCAGTTACAAGAAGTCCCGGTTGCACGAGGACGAATTGTTAAAGACCAACTCTTGGTGACAGAAGGGAATGAACAGATCGATTTATTAGGCGTGCCTTATGAGCAAGATGAAGATTTTCTACCTGGTATTTCTAGCATTTGGGTGGCGCAGAGTTATGAGCAAAAACTCGTAGCCAGTCATGTCGGTTTTCTCACACCCGACAGGATTTTAACGTACCACTTGTCTCATGTTCTTAAGGAGTACGCACAAGACTTTATTGGTATTCAGGAGACGCGTTATCTGTTGGAGCAGATGGAAGGCAGTTATTCGGAGCTCGTTAAAGAGGCCCAGCGTATTGTTCCGTTGCAAAAAATGACGGAAATCTTGCAACGCTTGGTTTCTGAAGACATTTCTATCCGAAACCTTCGCGTGATCTTGGAAGCGATGGTTGAGTGGGGCCAAAAAGAGAAAGATGTTGTACAGCTGACGGAGTACATTCGTTCTAGCTTAAAACGTTACATTTGCTACAAATACGCGAGCGGACAAAACATGTTGCCCGCTTACTTATTGGATCAAAATCTCGAAGACACGATACGCAGCGGTATTCGTCAAACCTCAGCAGGGAGTTACTTGGCGTTAGATCCGTCAGTAACGCAACAATTTGTCAGTGATGTGAAACAGACCATTGGTGACTTAAGCCGCATGCCGAACAAACCTGTGCTAGTTGTGTCTATGGATGTACGCCGATATGTGCGAAAGCTTATTGAATCGGAATACTACGATCTGCCCGTTTTGTCATTTCAAGAACTAACCCAGCAAATCAATATTCAGCCACTTGGAAGGGTGGGGATGTAATGAAAACAAAACTAATACTCTCGCTGGCGCAAGCGGGGATCGAAGTGACGCCATACTTTTGGCAACAAAGTGAAATTCAACTTGGTTATCGAATTGAAGTTGAAGGCTTAGAGCTCGTTTTTCGGGTGGAGGACGGTGAAATCATCATCGTTCTTCTGAAACGCGTTCGTCCAAAATTGGGGTTGAGTAACCCCTTTGCCGGCTTATTTCTCTTGGCTGAACATGCCATTCAACTTTATCCCTCCGATTGGGTCATTCGCGGCAATGTCGATGTGTTACGTGGTAGCAACATGAGCAGCCAGCGATTGGCACAGTTCTATCTAAAAGCATGCGGTGCAAGCCATGATGAGCTAGACGACTGGTACTGTTTACGCCTAGCAGATTATAGACCTTTGAAAAAGTTGAAAAAGTAAAAACTCACGACTGTTACTGACAGCACCGATGAGATGACCCGCTTTAAGATAGGAATCAAGATGAAGCAACCGTTTACCGATGCGATTGAGAACGCTGAGCTTGCCATTAGAAAAGCTGAAGACAGAACCGATATTTTTAACGAGCTATTGGAAGGCTTAGGTGTTGGTCCTGTTGCGGGGGATGTTTTACTTGGCGGCATAAAAGCGCCAGTAGATACCATGAAACGTGCAGAGCAAGAGCTAATAGACGAAGTCCAGCGCCGCCGGCAACAACAAAATCAGCTACAAGGTACGTCAGGTAAACGCAGAAAGCGTCCCACAGTGATGCGCGGCATGATGATTTAGAGGTTTGGAAATGACGAATATGAAAACGACTGGCTCTACGACAGGAGCAACAGACACAGCTGCGAGTAGTGCACCATTACCCACTTTCCAACAAAACGTGATAGAGGCATTTACCCCTGTACTGGGTGAAGCAGAGACTCAGCAACTTGCCTCTCTAATCTCTTCATTGCCAACTATCTCGGGACAAACGGAATCACAAAGTATCGCGCTTTATGTTGATACACTTGAAAACCTAAAAGCGAAAAATAACGCGTTTGCTGGTATATCATTGACCGACACCGCATCTGTTTGGATAAAGTCGCTACAAAGTGCTAACTCAGATGGCGAATTAACCGCAGCCGAGTTTAATGCTCAAACAAACCAAACGCTATCAAATCAGTTTCATGCTTGGTTTAGTAAGTTACTGACAGAAAACGTAGATAGCTCGTTGTCTACTGAGTTTGTTAGTCAATTTAATCTGGGCACTCAGAGTAACCAAGCGGAGCAGATCGCCAACCTCTCCGAGACAGGTCTGGCTAATGCCACCAAAGAAATTTCTCTTTTTGTTGCAGAGCTTGCTAATCAAATGGGCTCCCGTGAAGTGAGAGATGCTTCTATTTCTTTTCTTCGCAATGCCTTTAGTAGCTTAGGTTCCGTTAATCTCGCGCAACTGAAGAGCTCGGATTTTCTGTTGACTAAAGAGAGTTTCGCTCTTCAAGTCTCAGCTCAATTAAAAAGTAGTTTTCAAGGCATCGGTATTACTTTAAGCACCGATGACGCAAGTGCGCTAGCTAGCAGAATTACCTGGACTCCTGGTATTTCTAAACAGCAGCTTAAAGAAGCGTTAGATGAAATGGCCGCTCAAGTGAAAGGCCAATATAGCGCAGCTTATGGTGAGGCGAGTGGAACGAACAATCTAAAAGCAGCACTTAATACTGTCATTGGTGGAACTGAGCCTTTGACCCTTTCTAGTCTGTTCGCCAACTTCGCGGTGAGTTTAACAAATATAGAAATCGACGACTTTTACCAGGACAGCGCGATAGCCGATGTCCAAAAAACACAAATAACGGCAGCTCAAGTTAATTTGATCAAAGAAAACACCGAACGAGATATCCGATTACAGTTTGAAAAAATAGTAAAAGGTGAATCTACCGGGGCTTCATTTACTGAGCGATACGAGGCATTGCGCAAGAACTTAGGAGCATTGAAAGAGCGTCTACTCAATATCACCGATAAAGAGAAAGCGGATCGCGAGGTGAGAGCAGAGCACTCTCTAACGGCTCGTGATTTGTTGGCCGTTGTTGAGTCCAGCATTGGAGACCGTTTTGATGAGCAAGTGCTGCTTGCGCTAAATGAGCGTCGTGTTAACCGTTTAGAGAAACGTAATGACCAGAAAGAGGCATTAGAGGATCTCACAATACAGCTTAAAGTTTTTGGTGTTGTGCAATCAAAAATTCACTCTACGCAAAGTGTTGATGGGGTTTATAAACCGGGATATCCAGAAAGTAACTTCAAAGCGAGTGACTTTAACTACAGCAATCAAACGGATTTTGAAGCTTCACCTGAGTACAAGTATTTGACGGATAATAAGATAACAAACCATAGAGACTTCCTTCAAACACAAGGTATTACTATCGGTGATGGTGCGTCGTACCAAGACGAAGAGAAGTCGAAAAAACTGTCTAATTTTTCTAGTTCTGTCAGTGCTAAATCCAAGTTGCTTAACGATGAAGTGCAAATCAAAACCACTGAGCTGAACGACACCAGTTCTCAATACAACTCGACCGTTGAAGCGATGAACAAGTTTGTTCAGAAGTACCACAGTATTTTACAAGAAATCCTACGAGCCATTTAAGGATAACCAACCATGACTAAAACAAACGCGACCGATCCATCCCAAATGCAAGCAGAAGAGCTGTTGTCTTTTCTGGAAGAGGGAGGCACGCTAAAAATGTTGCACGATGTGTCTCAGGACACCATCGAACACATTTATGCCGTAGGTTACAACTTTTTCCAATCGGGAAAGATTGAGCAAGCAGCGAAAGTATTTCAATTACTCAGCATGCTTGATCATTATCAGGCGCGATTTTTCATTGGCCTTGGCGCGGCTCGTCAGGAGTTGGGTGAGTATCTGCAGGCAATAGACGCCTACAGCTACGCAGCGCTAGTGGACGTAAATGATCCACGCCCACCTTTTCACTCTGCTGAATGTCACCTGAAACTGGAACAACTGACAGAAGCAGAGAGTGGGTTTTACAGCGCGAAGGAGATGTCTGCCGGAAAATCACAATATGCAGATTTGCATGAGCGTGCAGGCATCATGTTAGAAGCGGTGAGAAATAAAAAGGAGTAATTAGACTATGAGTTCTATTGCACTTGACCGCATCCAGACACAGGTTTATAGCCCTGAATCTGGCCAAGCCACCTTAGATAACGTGCAGAAAACGGCGTCTACAGCGACGCCTTCTGTGACGGTAGAAAACGTGAAGAGTAAAGATGCAGATGTACTGAACACCGGAAAAGTAAAAGTTCAGTTAGATGCACCTAACGCAGCTGTTAGTGACAAAGTGAATGATTTGACGCTAAAAGCCATGGCACAGCTGCAAAAGATCGTCGATACCATTGCAAAATCTCTCCATGCAGTTGCAGACCAAACAGGTTCGATTGCCGTCAAAATCATCGCAGGATCTGCTGATGATTTTGAAGTAGAGCTTGCTGCTATCACGGATAAACTGAAAAGTGCTCAAAACGAGCTGAAAATTCAGGAAGTGAAGGTCGCAAAAGCTAAGCACGAAAAAGAGATGGTGGAAAACCAAGACAAAATCAAAGAATCGGAAGCCGCTGCAAAAGAAGCCCAAAAATCAGGCTTAGCAGCGAAGATCTTTGGTTGGATCAGTGCGGTGGTTTCTATTGTTGTTGGTGCCGTAATGGTGGCAACGGGTGTTGGTGCAGCAGCCGGTGCACTTATGATCGCTGGTGGCGTCATGGGAGCAGTGAGCATGGCGTTGCAAGAGCCAGCCGTTCAAGATGCGCTAAAAGAAGCGGGCGTAAATGTCGATGTGCTAAACAAAGTCGTAATGGCATTAGAAATCGCCGTCGCGGTTATTGGAGCTGTTGTGACGTTTGGTGGTGCAGCAGCTGGCGGTATCGCGAAACTTGCAGCAAAAGGTGCTGGTAAGGTAGCTCAAAAGGTCACGGAAATCGCTACGAAAGCCGCTGCAAACATGGCGAAAGTGGCAGATATGGGCACAAAAGCTGCGACAACAACAGCGAAAGCGATTCGTTATGGCGCAGAAACCGTCGATCTTGCCGTCAATGTGGGTAAAGGCGCAACGGACAGTGTCCATGCTGCTAACAATGCTCACGTGACAGAGATTCAGGCTGATATCACAGATCTTCGAGCCAAAATGACGTTAAGCCAGGCTGTCATTGATAAGCTCAAAGAAGAGATTGGTAAGTTGATGGAAGACTTCCAAGAGCTGATGAGCCTCATCATGCAAATGATTCAAGCGAAAAGTGAAACTATGCAAACGGTGTTAAGCCGTCCTGCAACGGTATAAGGAGTTTATTATGCTAGATAAAGTAGGCGGAACGGGTCGTGGTGAACTATACGGTTTAGGCGACACCATTAAAACCAACAAAGCAGAAAAAGCGCCGGAAACAAAGCTTGAAGCGGGCGCCGTTAAAAGCCAAAGTGAGTCAGGTGTTTCTGGTGCAGCACGCTACCAGTTAGAGACACCTAAAGCTCCTACAGTGAGTAACCAAGCTCAAGTTGTTGCAAACCTAATGAGCGCTCTTGCACCGACGGTGAGCTCATTAATGAGCACAACGATGAAAGCGCTTAACGGTGAGGAGGTGATCAAGTCACCATCAGATGCGGTATCACAATCGTTGACGCTATTAACATTGTTGTATCAAGTATCAAAGCTGAGCCGTGAGCAGCAAGTGCTACAACGTGAAATTGCTGTTGAAGCAAACGTCGCGAGTTTAGAAAGCCAAGCGGCAGAACTCAACAACTCGGCAAGCGCGATGATCGCGATGGCAGTCGTTTCGGGTGTACTAGCGGGTGCTACCGCAATTATTGGTGCCCTTGGTTCTTTCAAAGCAGGGAAAGAAATCAAGAATGAAATGGCGAGCAATAATGTACTTAAAACGCAAAAAGCTGGCTTCGATCAAGCAGAAGAGTTATTAAATAACAATAGCTTGTCTAAAACGCAGCAAGATCAGGTTAAGCGTGCGCACTCACTAGCGAAAGACAATATCGCAGACACGACAGCGCAGCTGACAAGTGGTGGCCGTAAGTTCGATAAGTTGATGAGCTCAAACCAAGCGAAGAACGCGATTCTTCAAGCTTTGGGCCAGATGGCAAACTCAGCATCGAATGTAGAGCAAACCAAAGCGCAAGCGCGCAGCAAAGATGATGAAGTACAAGCGACTCGCGCACAAGCAGCCAAACAGAAAGCCGATGAAAACATTGGTTTCCAAGAAGGCTTATTGAAAGAACTACGTGACTTGTTCCGATCTATCTCAGATAGCCAGAACCAAGCGTGGCGAGCATCAGTCCCAACGGTGTAACCATCCGTTTCACTAACTACAAAGCGTTGTTTATACAACGCTTTTTTTATTTCAGCTATCTAAACTAGATACGGATATTTACTGGGTGATTTGTTTGTAAAGCAATATAACGTAGTGAGTTACATTGCATAAAAGTTACTGTTTTTGTTGAACTCAGCTCAAAGCTAACAACTTCATAGTAGCCTTGTTGCGTAAAATTAAGTTAAAGTGCCATTATTATTCACAAAAAGTGTGTTTAAGAATTTTTTGTAGTGAAGGGTGTAATTAGATACTCAATAACAAAATATGGTAGTTCGACTGGTGAGTATTTGGGAACAGAATTATATAAAACTCAACTTAATAAGTAGTCGAAGATGGAAGATATCAGTTTAGCATCAGATTTAGTGATTTATCTGACTACGGTTGGAATTTTAGGTATATTTGCTTGGTTTTTGTTTGTTATTTATTTGAAATCCAAGTGGTTGAAGTATCTTGAAGATGCTCTTGATAATGGAGTTCGATACTACACTCTGAATATATTCTTATCAGGTCACGGAGTACTACAATATGGAACTGTTTTTCTGAGCACTTTTCATGCGAAACGATATAAAATGTTAGAGAAGAGGGATAAGGTTCCAATCCATATTCAACGATTGTTTGTTCTCTCATTCGTATTATTTATTTCAAGTACATCATGTCTTCTGGCTGGAGTTATAACTCATCATATTTATATAGAATAAAGGTTATTTAACAAGATTATAGTAATTTGACCTGAGTATTTCTATTTAATAGATAATTTAGAATGGACATATCAGTCTAAAGATTTAATTTTCTAGACTATACGGTTTACGCTTATATAGAGCCATTATATAACGGCAGAATATGCCAATAAAATGGTGATTACTAAGCTAACCGCCAAGGATGAGAACTCAAACGTTATCAAATTGTTAACGGTTGCTATACTTAAACGGTCATCAACACAAGTAAAAGGGATGTTCAATGTTTAAGTTTAAGCAAATCGCACTTGCGGCTTCTTTGGCGGCACTCACAACAGGCTTTTCTGCGTCTGCGGAGGAAACGTTTGTCACGATTGGTACCGGTGGCGTAACAGGGGTTTATTATCCGACTGGTGGCGCTATTTGTCGCTTGGTTAACAAATCGCGAGAAGATCACGGTATCCGTTGTTCGGTAGAAAGTACTGGGGGATCGATTTATAACATCAACACTATTCGTGCTGGTGAATTGGACCTCGGTATCGCGCAATCAGACTGGCAGTATCATGCTTACAAAGGAACCAGTAAGTTTGAAGAAAGCGGGCCTTTTAAAGAGCTACGCGCCGTATTCTCCGTTCATCCAGAACCGTTTACTGTCGTTGCACGTAAAGACGCGAACATCAAAACTTTTGATGATTTGAAAGGTAAGCGCGTTAACATTGGTAATCCTGGTTCTGGTCAGCGAGGTACTATGGAAGTGCTAATGAACCAGTATGGTTGGAGTAACGACGACTTTAAGCTTGTCTCTGAGTTAAAAGCAGCAGAGCAATCAAAAGCACTTTGTGATAACAAAATTGATGCGATGATTTATACCGTTGGTCACCCAAGTGGAGCGATTAAAGAAGCCACTACGTCGTGTGATAGTAATATCGTAACGGTAGCTGGACCTAATGTAGAAAAACTGGTTGCAAACAACAGCTTCTATCGTGTCGCAAATGTCCCAGGTGGTATGTATCGTGGCACAGATAGTGATGTTCAAACCTTTGGTGTGGGCGCGACGTTTGTTTCTTCTACTGCGGTACCAGAAGATGTGGTTTATAACGTGGTTAAAGCGGTATTTGAAAACTTCGATGATTTCCGCCGTCTCCACCCAGCGTTTGCAAACTTGAAGAAAGAGGAAATGGTAAAAGACGGTTTATCTGCGCCTCTTCACCCAGGTGCGCTCAAATACTACAAAGAAGTAGGGCTGATTAAGTAAGCGTTACTTTCTCTTATTATTGATGTAAAACGCCATCTTTCTCGATCAATGCCACTCGTTTAACCGCGAGTGGCATATTTCTATTTCTCGTCATCCTGTACAGCGACGAAGGAGCGTGATACAGGATCTTCTATCCGAGCACTTTGTGATCAAAATGGTTTCATTAGCCGCTCAGTGTAGTGCTATTAGATTCCTAACCTCGCTGGAGTGACACAAAAAATCGTTAAGCTATCTGCATTAATCTTTCGCGCTGGTGTTTTTGTAGGAGTGTTATCCACTTGTACAAGTTTTGCTTAAACATAAACATCAATGAAAAAGTAGATAGTGATGAGAATAGAAGAAAGAGCAACAAACCCTTTAACATGATTGGGATTCAGTTGACGAGATACACGAGCTGCAAGATACCCACCTACCAACGTACCGACCAAAACAACACTACCTGTGTGCCAATCAATGGAGCCATTGGCAACAAAAATCACGATAGCAATGAGTGAAACACACGTAGATACGAGCAATTTCAAACCGTTCATTAAATTAATGTCTTGGTGACCAGCTACTACCAGATAACTCAGAACAATAACCCCTAAACCTGCGTTGAAAAAACCACCGTAAGCAGAGACACCAACAAGTAGTAAACCCAACGAGATTGCTCCGAGTATGCCAGCATGTTTGTGCTCTTTCGCGACAGTTTTGATTAGCATTGTTAAACGAGAACCGGTGAGAAAAAGCACGGTGGCAAATAAGAGTAACCAAGGGATGGCTTCCATAAATAGCGATTCTGGCGTGTTGAGCAACAGATATGCTCCGACAGCGCCGCCGACTAAACTGAATGAGACTGTGAACAGCAGTTCATGCTTGTTCTTCATGATCTCTTCTCTGAACCCGACGGCTCCACTAATGTAACCCGCACATGAAGCATATGTGTTTGTTGCGTTAGCCATAATAGGAGGAACACCAACTGCCAATAGAGCCGGAAAAGTAATAAAGCTTCCGCCTCCCGCTATGGAGTTAATGATCCCACCAATTACGCCAGCAATGAATAAAAGTGAGAGTTCTAAAAGCATAAACAATCCTTGTTATGTTCTTTTTCATTGTTAGAGCTTCAGATGATCTAACCTACATGCTCTAATGTTCTGATATGAGGTTTACTTTACCCGCTCTAAAACAAAATTGTTCAGTTCTGTAACGTTTTTGATGACATGAACGGCTTTACTTTGAGAGTACCCTTCGAGGCGATACATAAAGTCATCATTCCAGAATGCGGGGCATTGCTGAAGAACTTTGTAGCTTTGTAACGTTCCTTTCAGTACCGAACTACCATCAGGCCAACCTTCAGGTTTTATGAATAGTCCTTTAAGGAGACGTTTCGTCACAAACCAATAGCTTACGGAGTATGGTAGATCAATATAAATGAGAGTATCGGCTGCATCTAAACGAGCGTTGAAAGAGCTGATCGGTCCAAGGCCATCTATAATCCAACGATCTGAGCTTAGTATATTGCTATGGGCTTCATCAAAAACGTTACGCTCGACGGGATCACCGTTTGGTTTATAGACTATTGAATCTAATTGATGAAGAGGAAGACCGGTAGCAGACGCGATTGCTTTACTTACCGTCGATTTTCCACTGCCGGGTTTACCAAAAACTGCTATTTTTTGCATTGTGACCGCCTCCAAGAGAGCTTTTCCCATACGGTAGAGACAGAAAACCCACCGCTATGGGTGGGTTCGATAAATACTGAGCGCATCAAAAAATCCCACCATTCCTATGGAATGATGATAATTCGTTGGTTAAGTTGCGCTAAGTGTGTGTTCATACAATCACCTTCATATAACGACAGTGATTTGTCAATACCATCTGCACAATAAGCGAACGATTTGGAGGGCGGAAGATAAAGCCATCACGATGGATGGCTTTATCTAGGTTGAAAGAGAAAGCGATTACTGCTCAACGCTGACTGGCTGTGCTTTAAACTTTTGAATCAGCTTTACGATTAGTGGACTTGCCAATACCAATACAGCTAAAACAGTAAAGGTAAGGGTAATAGGACGCTCCCATAGGAAACTCAGTTCTCCATCTGAAATCATTAATGCGCGGCGTAAGTTCTCTTCCATTAATCCTCCAAGGATGAAGCCCAGCAATAAAGGTGCGAGCGGGAAGTTAGCGAGCCGAAGTGCAATGGCAGCCATAGCCACAATCAGCATCACGAACACATCCATAGTGTTAAAAGAGACCAAATAAACCCCGGTGATTGAGAAGAATAAAATCATCGGTAGAAGCACCGTTCTTGGAACCGCCAAAAGCTTTGAAATGTACGGAATCAATGGTAAGTTCAGGATCACAAGTACGATGTTGCCAAAGTACATGGAAATGATCACTGACCAGAACACATCTGGGTGTTCAACAAATAGGCGAGGGCCAGGTTGAATACCATAAGCGATCAGCGCACCGAGCATTATTGCTGTTGTACCAGAGCCCGGAATACCAAGCGTTAATAGCGGTACAAATGAACCACTAGATGCTGCATTGTTCGCAGACTCTGGCGCAACCAAACCACGGATACTGCCTTTACCGAACTCATCCTTTTTCTCTTTAGGTGCGAGGTTGCGCTCCATACCATAGCTTAAAAAAGCAGCAATGGTTGCCCCTGCGCCAGGAAGAACGCCAGTGAAGAAACCTAATATTGAAGAGCGAATTGAAACAGGCGCAACATCTTTGATTTCTTCCTTGGTCACTTTCATTGAGCCAATGTTGCTCAGCTTTTCTTGTTCTTCATCGCTGGTGTCTTTTGATGGTTTAAGGATGCCCATCAGTGTCTCACCCAGTGCGAATGTCGCCATTGCAAGCAACAAGAAGCTAAAGCCATCCATTAAATCCGTTAAACCGAAGGTAAAGCGTTCAACGCCTACGCCTTTATCGATTCCAACTGTAGATAGCATCAAACCAAGAATGGTCATCATCCACGCTTTGATTACCTGACCTTTCCCCGCAAAAGCCGCGACTGCTGATAACCCAAGTAGCATCAACGCAAAATAGTCCGACGATTGGAAGCTAAGGGAGACGCTAGCCAATGCTGGTGCGGCAACAAGCAACATAATGGCAGATAGCGTACCGCCAGTGAAAGACGAATAAGCTGCCAAAGCTAATGCTTTACCTGCCTGGCCTTTTTGAGCCATTGGGTAGCCGTCGAATGCTGTGACCACGGTTGAAGAACAACCCGGCGCGTTAATTAAAATCGACGATGTAGAACCACCAAATACCGCACCGTAATAAACACCCGCCATCAAAATAAGGCCCGAGGAGGGCTCTAGGCCATAAGTAATTGGGATCATCAAAGCAATGGCTGAGATCGGCCCAAGTCCAGGTAACATGCCGATAAATGTACCGACGAAGCAACCCACGATCACCATCATAATGTTCATTGGCATTACTGCGGTGGATAAACCTTGTAGAATTCCATCTAACATAATTCAGTCCTTTCTTTGACTACCAGATGGTGAAAATCAAACCCGGTTCGAGATAGATGTCCAAACCTTGAGTGAGTAATAAGTAGAACGCGATCACGAATGGAAACGACGCGCCAAACAGAACGGGTTTACGTCTTTCCCCGAGCAGATAAAAGCCAGCCAATAAAAAGAAGCCAGTAGCTATCACAAAACCTAGATAAGTCAGGCCCACGCCGTAGAGCGCCATTAAAATTAAAAAGGCAATCAGTAACTTCCAATTGAAGGTCAGCACTGCGCCACTTTGTTTATCTGGTTGTCCTGTCACCAGCAATAGCAAAGAAAGGCCGACACCAACGTAAGTCAGGATGGTTGGCAGAGTACGTGCGGTGAATGGTTCATACTCATCACCTGGAAACAATGGAATCTGCGAGGTTTGATAACCGTAGCAAAGACAGAAGAGTAGAAAGATCATTGCGCCGACGCGGTCACGACAGAGCAAGTACTCTTTGGTGAAAAAGTTGGTTGAACGAGGCATATTCAACTCCTAACAAAAGTAAAAAAGACCGCATATGGACGTCAATGAATAAACTAAACCATTAACAATTAAGCATTTCGCTGCTAGTCGAGCCGCTTTGGGTATATAAACAAAGGAGTGTGCATGCCGATTGTCGACAATGTCCATATGCGGTGAAACTTAGAGTGCAAATACATGGGGAAATACCAACCTATGTTATTCATTGAGGTTGGTATCTGAGGGACCCCAATTCGACTGTTACTTCAGGAAGCCTAACTCGCGCATTAAGTCACCCATCTGTTGCTCTTGATCTTCAAGAAACGCGAAGAATGCTTTATCCGCTTTATAGTTGTCGATCCAACCATTGCGGTCTCGAACGACTTGCCATTCGTCGGTGTTATACATTTTAGTAAATGCGGCATTCCATTCATCTAGCTTTTCTTGGCTTGTGCCTGGTGCTGCAAAGAATCCACGCCAGTTAGCAAAGACAGTTTCATTACCATATTCGGTGAGAGTTGGAATGTTAGGCGCAGCTTCTAAACGTTTTGGTGCTGTAATCGCTAACACTTTCACTTGCCCAGACTTAGACATTTCGAGTACTTCACCTAGCCCTGTAGAGAGCAGTTGTGTTTCGCCTGAAAGTAGGGCTGCCATGGCTTTTCCACCTGCATCATAGGCAATGTAACGAACTTTACGCGCATCAAAACCTTCACCTTTGAAAGCTGCTGCTATAACCAAATGATCCATAGAACCACGAGCAGAGCCACCAGCAACCTTCACCTTACGTGGGTTTTCTTTAAAAGCTTTAACGACATCTTCCCAAGAGCTGTAAGGAGAATCGGCTGATGTAACAATGGCGCCATAATCGGCAACCGTTGCGGCAACAGGAGTCAAGTCGCGGAAAGATTGTGGGAAGATCCCACTGAGCGAGCGAACGACGATCGGTGTTGAGTTCACCATGAGTGTATCTTCTTGACGATCAGCCGTTTCAATCAAATGTGCGATTGCTTTGCCACCGCCACCACCAGATAGGTTTTGAAATGATACGGTTTCGACGATGTCCGACTTTATTAATACATCACCAGTACCTCGGGCGGTCATGTCCCAACCGCCACCGGCACCTCCAGGGATAAGAAAGTGCATTTTTTCAATATCTGCAGCAAGAGCGTTGAATGAAAATGAAGCTGCGATGATTGAAGCGGCGAGCGTTGGTTTGAGTACCTTTAACATGTTCACGTTCCTTATGTTAGCGACTCTATTTAGTTGAGCCTTATTGTTTTTGCTCAGTTGTCATGCCTTGTAAGCGTTAAAGCTGAACTTGGTGTAAAGGTTAATTAAGTGTTAAATATCTGTCTGTAAAAGAGATATAAAGAGAATATTGAGCATTTCGGTTATTTTGTTCATAAAGTGCACGGCGAGAAGTTGGTGTTAGGTCACGCGGCTTTACGCTTTGGTAGGCCATAATAAAATGACGGAAATGAACGAGGAAAAGAGAATGAAAGGGACGTGTTTGTGCGGGGCAATTGAAGTCATCGCTGAGGTTAAAAATGAGGTTAGCCTGTGCCATTGCTCGATGTGTCGAAAATGGTCGAGTGGCGCACTTCATGCGGTGCATTGTGGGCCTAACGTGACGTTTAAAGGTGGCGAACCTAAACGTTATCAGTCGTCAGACTGGGGAGTGAGGGGGTTTTGCGGTGAGTGTGGCACAAACCTTTTCTACCATTTGTTGCCGACAGGTGAGTACATTCTTTCCGCTGGTTTGTTCGATAACCCAGATTTCAAACTCACTTTAGAGATTTTTACCGATGAAAAGCCAGCTTATTATGACCTCAATTCCGCTTCACAAAAGATGACTTCGCAACAAGTCTTTGATCAATTTGTACCTAAAGAATAGTTTTTTATCCGATTATTGTTCGACAGCTGAGCTTTTAGTTTTTAGATCATAAGCTTAAAGGTTTATAAGTTGTCGACAATATGAGTTCCCCATTCTTTATTCCTGCTAAAAACGGCACTTAATAGGCATTTTAGGCCCATTTAAATTACGACCTTAGTCTAAATTGTCGACAATTTACTTGATTGTCGACACTTTGATCGACTACTTTATATTCAGGTTAAGAAATTGTAGACATTTCGATGTCGGTAACAAGAGTATCTGAATATGAACTCTGAGTTGAAAGCTCGTTATAAAGTGCTGGGTTCTGAGAAAGAACACACCAAATCCGAAACGCTGACCGAAACACTGATTGAAGTCATTGTTAATGGCGATGTGAAGCCTGGCCATAAGATATCAGAGCCTGAGCTAGCAAAGAAATATCAAGTCAGTCGTGGGCCTTTGCGTGAAGCATTGATGCGCTTAGAGGGGCTAGGGCTCATCGAGCGAATTCCTCATGTTGGGGCTAGAGTGACCACTTTTTCTCCGGAAAAGCTGATAGAACTTTATGCCGTTCGAGAAGCATTGGAAGGCATGGCGGCAAGGTTAGCTGCGCGACACATTACGCAAGAAGAGCTCTTAAGCTTGGAAATGCTATTGTCGACACATTCCAAGCATATAGACCAAATGGAAGGCGCGTCTTACTTCCATCAACATGGTGACTTTGATTTTCACTATCGCATCATCCAAGCGAGCAGAAACAGTAAGTTAATATCTCTGCTGTGTGATGAACTCTATCACTTATTACGGATGTATCGTTACCAGTCGCCACGTGCGCAATCTCGCCCGAATGAGGCGCTCACCGAACACAAATTCATTTTGGAAGCCATTCGCAATCGCGATGAAGAGCTTGCAGAAATGTTGATGAGAAGACACATATCAGGAAGTCGAAAGCTCATCCAATCTCAAATTATACATACAGAAAGTTTAGACAAAGACTAGAAGGAATTCGTCATGAGCTTAACACCGGGAGCGAAATTCAGACTCGCCATTGAACAAAATAATCCACTACAAATTGTCGGCACTATAAACCCGTATTGCGCCATGATGGCAAAAAACTTGGGTCACCAAGCGATCTACTTGTCTGGTGGTGGTATCGCAAATGCGTCATACGGATTGCCGGATCTCGGTATCACAACATTAAACGACGTTTTGGTTGATGTTGACCGTATTACTAACGCATGTGATTTGCCTCTTTTGGTTGATATCGACACGGGCTTTGGCGGTGCATTTAACATTGCTCGCACGATCAAAGCGATGGAAAAAGCGGGCGCGGCAGCGGTGCACATGGAAGACCAAGTCGCACAGAAACGTTGTGGTCATCGTCCGAACAAAGCAATAGTCAGCCAGCAAGAGATGGTTGATCGTGTAAAAGCCGCGGTTGATGCACGCAATGATGAAAGTTTCGTGATTATGGCTCGTACTGACGCGTTAGCTGTTGAAGGCATGGACAGCGCAATCGAGCGCGCGATTGCGTGTGTGGAAGCTGGCGCAGACATGATCTTCCCAGAAGCGATGAACAAGCTGGACCAGTACCTTCAGTTTTCAAATGCGCTTGAGCAAGCGACCGGAAAGCACGTTCCTATTCTGGCGAATATTACAGAATTTGGCGCGACACCGCTGTATGGCTGCGATGAGCTAGCGAAAGCAAAAGTGGACATGGTGCTTTATCCATTAAGTGCGTTCCGTGCCATGAACAAAGCTGCTGAAACGGTCTACAAACATTTGCTAGAAGTGGGTAATCAGGAAGCACTGGTTGATTCGATGCAAACACGTAAAGAGTTGTATCAGCACCTGAATTACCACGACTACGAAGACAAACTTGACCAGTTATTCTCTGAAGGGAAATAGCGGGGGAAAAGCAAAAATAAACGGAAGCCCAAGAAAAAGATAATCGGAATTTATCTCATCTAATAACGTGAAATTCGTTTGGCTAAAAACACCCCAGAGAGGGAAAAGTCAGACAGAAAAGGAGTTCAAACAATGTCTCAAACTGCAGAAAAGAAAGCAGAATTAGGTGGCGCAGGCCTTCGTGGTCAAAGCGCAGGAAGCACAGCTTTATGTACTGTCGGAAAAACGGGAACTGGTTTAACTTATCGTGGATACGATATTACTGATCTTGCGAACAACGCACAGTTTGAAGAAGTGGCTCACCTTCTGTTACGCGGTCACTTGCCGAATCAACAAGAACTCGATGCATACAAGACACACCTACTCAGCCTTAGAGGTTTGCCAGCCGAGCTAAAACAAGCTTTAGAGTTAATTCCTGCAAGCGCACACCCAATGGACGTAATGCGCACGGGTTGTTCTGTATTGGGTAACCTAGAGCAAGAAATGAGCTTCGAGGAGCAACTGAAAGCAACCGAACGTATGCTAGCCTTGTTCCCTGCCATCATCTGTTACTGGTACCGCTTTAGTCATGATGGCGTGCGTATCAACACCGAGGATCAGACTGAAGATTGCATCGGTGGTTACTTCTTACGATTACTTACAGACAAAGCGCCATCTGCGCTGCACAAACAAGTGATGCATTGCTCGCTCATTCTTTATGCTGAACATGAGTTTAATGCTTCTACATTCGCAGCACGCGTTTGTGCATCAACGTTGTCAGACATCCATTCTTGTATCACGGCAGCAATCGGTACGCTTCGTGGGCCACTTCACGGTGGTGCGAACGAAGCGGCGATGGAAATGATTGAAGATTGGCAAACGCCCGACGAGGCGGAAGCGAACATCATGAAAATGCTAGCCAATAAAGACAAGATCATGGGATTTGGTCATGCGATTTATCGTGAAAGTGACCCTCGCAACGCCTTAATAAAACGCTGGTCCAAAGAGCTATCGAAACAAGTTGGTGATACACATCTATATGCGGTTTCTGAGCGTGTTGAATCAGTGATGAAACGAGAGAAAGGTCTGTTCTGTAATGCGGACTTCTTCCATGCATCGGCTTACCACTTCATGGACATTCCAACCAAACTATTTACCCCAATCTTTGTGATGAGTCGTTTAACGGGCTGGGCTGCACACGTTTATGAACAGCGTGCCAATAACCGTATTATTCGCCCAAGTGCCGATTATACGGGCCCAGATCATCAAGAATGGGTGCCTATCGAGAATCGCTAGCGCGAAGTTCAACGAGGGCATTATATGCTTTGGTTGACCACCTCCTTCCTTTGTCATTCTCTCTAACAGAGGAAGGAGATCCTCTCATCACTGTGTTTCTGGAGCAATGGAAAACCTTGATGAAGGCAAGATGTAAAGACTGAATGGAAGCAAACCATGGACACAAATATTAATACTCAATATCGTAAGCCGCTTCCGGGAACTCAACTGGATTATTTTGATGCACGCGAAGCCGTCAATGCCATTTCTCCTGGAGCCTATGAAACACTCCCTTATACCTCTCGCGTGCTAGCTGAGCAACTGGTCCGCCGCTGTGACCCGAACACATTGACAGATAGCCTGAAACAGTTAATTGAACGCAAACGCGATCTTGATTTTCCTTGGTATCCAGCACGCGTTGTTTGTCATGACATTCTTGGTCAGACCGCTCTAGTCGATTTAGCGGGTCTGCGCGATGCCATTTCAGATCAGGGCGGTGATCCTGCAAAAGTGAACCCAGTGGTTGAGACACAATTGATCGTTGACCACTCTTTAGCGGTTGAACATGCGGGCTTTGACCCTGATGCCTTCGACAAAAACCGCGCGATTGAAGAGCGCCGTAATGAAGACCGATTCCACTTTATTGAGTGGTGTAAAACAGCGTTTGAAAACGTCAGCGTGATTCCAGCTGGGAATGGCATCATGCACCAAATCAACTTGGAAAAAATGTCTCCTGTGGTACAAGCAAAGCAGGGCATTGCCTACCCTGACACCTGTGTGGGTACGGACAGTCACACGCCTCACGTAGACGCTCTTGGTGTTATTGCGATAGGTGTCGGTGGTCTGGAAGCAGAAACCGTCATGCTTGGCCGACCATCAATGATGCGTCTACCAGATATTGTCGGTGTCAAACTGACGGGTAAACGTCAACCGGGCATTACCGCAACGGATATTGTCCTCGCGATTACTGAGTTTCTTCGTAATGAGCGTGTGGTATCTTCATATCTTGAATTCTTTGGAGAAGGCGCACGTGATCTAACGATCGGAGACCGCGCAACGATTTCAAACATGACACCAGAATACGGCGCAACAGCTGGCATGTTTTATATTGATGAGCAGACCATCAATTACTTGAAACTAACTGGTCGAGATGAAGAACAAGTTGCTTTAGTAGAAAATTACGCAAAACAAACCGGTCTTTGGGCAGACGATCTTGATAGCGCAGTTTACGAGCGCGTACTTGAGTTCGATTTATCATCAGTTAGCCGTAACTTGGCTGGTCCGTCAAACCCTCATCGTCGTTTACCAACTTCTGAGTTGGCACAGCGCGGCATTTCTGGAGCGTGGGAAGAGAAAGAAGGCGAGTTGCCAGATGGTGCAGTGATCATCGCTGCTATTACCTCATGTACGAATACCAGTAACCCAAGAAACGTGGTTGCTGCTGGCCTTGTGGCGAAGAAAGCCAACGAACTTGGTCTTGTACGTAAACCGTGGGTGAAATCGTCTTTTGCTCCGGGTTCTAAAGTTGCACGCTTGTATCTGGAAGAAGCGGGCTTATTACCAGAGCTAGAGAAGCTTGGCTTTGGCATTGTTGGTTACGCATGTACAACTTGTAACGGTATGAGTGGTGCGCTGGATCCAAAAATCCAACAAGAGATCATCGACCGTGATTTATATGCGACAGCGGTGCTTTCTGGTAACCGTAACTTTGATGGTCGAATCCATCCGTACGCCAAACAAGCTTTCTTGGCTTCACCACCATTGGTTGTCGCTTATGCGCTGGCCGGTACCATTCGTTTTGATATCGAGCGCGATGCGCTTGGCACGGACCAAAACGGCAAACCAATTTACTTAAATGATTTGTGGCCAAGCGATGAAGAGATCGATGCAGTTGTCGGTACTCATGTTAAACCTGAGCAGTTTAAGCAAGTTTACATTCAGATGTTTAAGCTGAATGATCAAGAGCAAAATCCCAACCCGCTGTACGACTGGCGTCCGATGAGTACCTATATCCGCCGACCACCCTACTGGGAAGGTGCGCTAGCGGGAGAAAGAACATTGTCTGGTATGCGTCCATTGGCGATTCTGGGCGACAACATCACCACTGATCACTTATCACCATCCAACGCGATTCTCGCAAGCAGCGCAGCAGGTGAATACTTAGCGAAAATGGGTGTGCCAGAAGAGGATTTCAACTCTTACGCGACTCACCGTGGTGACCACTTAACGGCGCAACGCGCGACCTTCGCTAACCCAAAGTTGTTCAATGAAATGGTGAAGGAAAACGGCGAAGTCGTGCAGGGATCTCTGGCGCGTGTAGAGCCAGATGGGCAGATGGTTCGTATGTGGGAAGCGATTGAAACCTACATGAATCGTAAACAACCATTGATCGTGGTGGCTGGCGCGGATTACGGTCAGGGGTCATCCCGTGACTGGGCAGCAAAAGGCGTTCGACTGGCAGGCGTAGAAGCCATTGTTGCTGAAGGCTTTGAGCGTATTCACCGTACTAACTTGGTTGGCATGGGCGTACTACCACTGCAATTTAAGCCAGGCGTTAACCGCAATACGCTAGAGCTGGATGGTACGGAACTTTACGACGTGGTTGGAGAAATCAAGCCGGGCGCTGATTTAGCGCTGGTTATCACACGCAGCAACGGCGATAAAGTCGATGTTCCGGTTACTTGTCGCTTAGATACCGCTGACGAAGTTCACGTGTACAACGCAGGCGGTGTTCTGCAGCGTTTCGCGCAAGATTTCTTGGCACAATAAGGAGTGCGTATGTCAAATAATACTCCGAATCAAACAAGCCAAATAAAAGTGCCCGCGACGTACATGCGTGGCGGCACGAGTAAAGGTGTCTTTTTCAACCTAGAGGATTTGCCTCAAGAAGCGCAAGTGGCTGGAGCCGCACGTGACAAACTGTTGTTACGTGTTATTGGCAGCCCTGATCCGTACGCGAAGCAAATTGATGGTATGGGGGGCGCGACGTCAAGCACCAGTAAAACAGTGATTGTTTCGCGCAGCAGCAGAGCCGATCACGATGTTGACTACTTATTTGGCCAAGTGTCGATCGACAAACCATTCGTCGATTGGAGCGGTAACTGCGGCAACTTGTCTGCCGCTGTCGGTCCTTTCGCCATTCATGCTGGTCTGATCCCACAAGACCGCATTCCAGAAAATGGAATTGTGACGGTGCGTGTTTGGCAGGTGAACATCAGCAAAACCATCTTGATTCACGTGCCAATCGTCAATGGTTTCGTCCAAGAAACCGGAGAGTTTGAACTCGATGGTGTCACGTTTCCAGCGGCAGAGATTCAAGTGGATTTTGTTGATCCTTCCGATGGCGAAGGAAGTATGTTCCCAACGGGCAACTTAGTTGATGATTTGGTGGTGCCGGATGTGGGTACGTTCAACGCGACCTTTATTAACGCGGGCATACCAACCATTTTTATTGATGCTGAATCGATAGGATATCAGGGCACCGAGCTGCAAGACGATGTCAACAACGATGACACAGCATTAGCGATGTTCGAATCCATCCGCGCATATGGCGCGTTAAAAATGGGCCTGATTTCTGATTTAGAAGAAGCTCAAACACGCCAACATACGCCGAAAATAGCGTTTGTTTCTAAACCGAAAAGTTACCTGTCTTCAAGTGGTAAAGCCGTTAATGAGTCGGATATTGATGTGCTCGTTCGCGCGCTGTCGATGGGCAAGCTACATCATGCAATGATGGGAACAGCAGCCGTTGCTATCGCTTCTGCTGCGTGTGTGCCCGGAACGTTAGTGAATTTAGCCGCTGGTGGCGGTGAAAAAGAGTCCGTGACTTTTGGTCACCCGTCAGGAACGTTAAAAGTTGGGGCACAAACGAAGCAAACTGAGCAGGGCTGGGTGGTGCAAAAAGCCATTATGAGCCGAAGTGCGAGAATACTGATGGAGGGATTTGTGCGTGTACCCTTCTATGTCTTCGATTAAAAGAGACGATCTTTGGATTAAAAGAGCGATCTTTGAGTAGAACGAGAGCAATGTCAGGACATACTGGAGGAAGCAATATGTCTTCATACGAAAAAGAATACTTATGGGCGAAGAATGAACCGGAGAGTTTTTGGCGCGCTCAAGCGGAGAATATCGATTGGTTCGAATCTCCTAAAACTATCTTGAAATCTGATGAAAACGGCATAGAACGTTGGTTTCCAGATGGTGTAATGAATACGTGCTGGTTAGCATTAGATTACCATTGCGAGCAAGGACGCGGTGATAATACTGCACTCATTTATGACTCGCCAGTGACAGGTCGTAAAGCCACGTACACCTATAGCGATCTACGTGACCAAGTAGCAAAAATTGCTGGCATGCTGTCTGCTCAAGGTGTTGAAAAAGGCAACCGAGTCGTTATTTATATGCCGATGATCCCAGAAGCCGCAATGGCGATGCTTGCCTGCGCGCGTTTGGGGGCGATTCATTCCGTAGTATTCGGTGGTTTTGCACCTAATGAGCTTGCTGTACGAATTGAAGATGCAGAGCCGAAAGTGATCATGACGGCGTCGTGCGGGATTGAGATCAACAAAGTCATTCCATACAAACCAATGGTAGACAAAGCCATTATGGACAGCCGTTGGAAGCCTGAGAAAGTGTTTGTTTTCCAACGTCCAGAGTGCGACGCTGAGCTAAACCAAGATAGAGACTTAGATTGGCAGCGAGAGTACAACCAAGCGCTGCCACATGGTTGTGTTCCGGTGTTAGCAACCGAGCCGCTCTACATACTTTATACATCGGGTACGACAGGTAAGCCGAAAGGCGTTGTGCGTGATAACGGTGGTCATGCTGTCGCGATGAAGTACTCCATGAGCGCAATCTATAACATTCCTCAAGATGGCGTCTTTTGGGCGGCATCTGATGTGGGCTGGGTAGTAGGGCACTCTTACATTGTTTACGCTCCACTGATTCACGGTTGCACTACTATCCTATTCGAAGGCAAGCCTGTTCGAACACCGGATCCTGGCGCATTTTGGCGAGTGTGTGATGAATATAAAGTAGATGCGTTGTTCTCTGCACCAACGGCGTTTCGTGCGATTAAGAAAGAGGACCCGGAAGGCGAGCACTTAAAACAGTACGACTTGTCGAATCTGAAAACCATCTTTATGGCGGGAGAACGCCTTGACCCTCCGACACTGGAGTGGGTTCAGAGCAAAGCGGACAAGCCCGTTATTGACCACTGGTGGCAAACCGAGACGGGCTGGGCCATCGCCGGCAACCCGACAGGTGTCGAAATGATGCCAGTTAAAGCTGGTTCTTCGACGAAGCCCATTCCGGGTTATCAGGTCGAGATTCTGAATGAACTTGGAGAGGCTGTCGGGCCTAACCAACAAGGCTTTGTCGCATTAAAACGTCCGCTACCACCAAGTTGTCTGCCAACGGTTTGGCGTAATCATGACCGTTTTGAAACTGGTTATCTTAGCCAATTCCCAGGCTACTACGTGTCAGGTGATGGTGGCTATCTGGATGAAGACGGTTACCTGTTTATTATGGGACGTATTGATGACGTGATTAATGTCGCGGGACACCGATTGTCGACAGGTGAAATGGAAGAAATAGTAGGAGGCCACCCAGCGATTGCAGAATGTGCGGTGGTTGGTATCCACGATGATCTAAAAGGTCAGCTTCCACTTGGTTTTGTGGTACTGAAAGACGGCGTCAAAGTAGATGAGCTAGACCTTGAAGGTGAGCTTGTTGGCAAAGTGCGTAGTGAGATAGGTGCAGTTGCTTGCTTCAAGCATGCGTTGGTTGTAGACCGTTTACCGAAAACACGTTCAGGTAAAATTTTGCGTCGAACTATACGTCAAATAGCTGATGGTGAAAAATACACCGTTCCGTCAACGATTGATGACCCAAGTAGCTTGAACGAAATTGAGCGAGTGCTACGACGCTGATAAAAACTCAATTCTAACTAACCCCTGATCCTCGAACTCTGTAGGTTGGTTCTGCCTCTGTACGTTTATTAAGTACAGGGGCCTTTTTGTTGTTCAAACAGTACAAACGTATCGTGAAAGCATTTGTGACTTGCCAATACGACGTTTTCCTCACAAACTACAGCCATTCCATTTTTAGTGACCCTTTGTATGACCACGTTTGCGATTAAACCTGCGTGTTTTAGCGACCTAGAGTTGCTCAACGATCTTATGTTCGAGCTTCATGATGAGCATCATCTTCAATCTCCTGAGCTTTTCAAAACGGCAGAGGAGATAGAACAAGAAAAAAGCATTGCTCGATATATTGACGACCCTGAGTGCCTTGTTTACGTAGCAAAACAAGGAGATGAAATTATTGGCTTTATCTCTGGTCACTTCTGTGAACTTATTTCTACCGTCAGCCAGCCAGTTATGATGGGAAGTGTGGATGAGCTCTATGTGCTGCCTGAATATCGAAAACAAGGTACGGCGCAGGCATTGATTAATAAAATTGAGTCAACGTTCTCTGATTACGGTGCAAAACAGATGTTTGTTGAAGTATGGCATTTTAACCAGGGCGCAATATCTTTGTATGAAAAACAAGGATTTGCACATCATATCCACTATTTAAGAAAACCGCTGAACGAATAATCGTATTTAACTTTAATATTGTGATTTAGGTTCTATCGAATTGAAATCATTCAGTTCGTCAATAGACTTTTCTCTATAAGTTGCTCGCAATGTTAACAAATTGATATGCACCCACATTGGTATCGGCGTTTTTGTCTGCTTGTTTATTAGTAGCACGAGGATCGTGCTTACAAAAACAAGAGGACAATATTTTGAAACTAACAAAATCGTTACTTGCTTTAGCCGTTTTGCCAATGTTCGCAAGTGCTGATGATTTGTCACAGACGCAAAATCATACTATCCAACCCCAGATCGTAGGCGGAGTAACTGCCGACCCACGTGACTGGAAATTCTACACCCAAATTGTTAGTCGTTATGGTAACCGATCATATTGTGGGGCCAGTTATATCGGGAATGGTTACGTCCTGACTGCTGCGCATTGTGTTGAGGGTGATTCTCCGAATCAGATAGCGGTTAAAATCGGTGGCGTTGTTTATAACGGTAGTGACGGTGTTCGTGCAAACGTCAGTGAGATCCATATGCACCCGGCATATCGCCGCGCGACGCTTTCTCATGACCTCGCGGTATTGAAGCTCGACTCTGTGCCTCAAGGTGTTTCTTCAGTTGAGATTGCGAATGGCAGTCTAACGCAATACGCGAGCATCGGAGATTGGCTTAGTGTTGCTGGCTTAGGGCGAACTTCTGAAGGAGGAAGCTCTCCGTCTCGATTGCAAGAGGTTGACGTCCCACTTGTGTCGGATATGACTTGCCGTCAAGCCGGTGGCAACTACACAACGGTTGGAGAAGTGTCATTCTGTGCGGGTATTCCTCAAGGTGGGATAGATTCTTGTCAGGGAGATAGTGGTGGTCCAATCGTCATTAATCGCAGTGGTGTAATTACTCAACTTGGTGTGGTCAGTTGGGGAATAGGTTGTGCTCGTCCTGGTATGTATGGGGTTTATAGCGATATCGCTGCTATGCGCAATTTTGTCGATGGTGTTATCGGAACAGCAACACCACCAAAAGAGAATGTTTCTGTTGGATACACCACCGAACAGACACTGGCATCATTTAATGTTGGGGAGTTACAGCAACATAGCTTTGTTATCCAGAATTCAGGGAACACCACGTTCACTGTGGAAAATGTTCGCGCGTTTGCTTCGGGTGTTACTGATGCAGCTGTTATTGCCAATGATCAGTGCTCTCAGGCGACGTTAGCAATGAATGCAAGTTGTCGTGTTGATGTTGAATTTGGTGCTACTCAGAGCGGAGAAGCAAGAGTGGCTTTGAACTTCAACGTTGATAAGACCAGCACACAATACCAAGCGTTAGTATCCGCTCAAGCGAAAACGGTGACAACGCCTCCCACAGATAGCTGTACAACTGTATGGCAAGCCAGCTTAGTGTATCTCAAAGGAGATACGGTTACTTGGAATGGTAAAGTTTGGCAAGCGCAGTGGTGGACTCAAGGTGATAATCCAGCAGACTCAGGGCCTTGGGGTGTTTGGCAAAAAGTAGGCGATGCGAATTGCAAGTCTAACTAACGATCGGGCCAGTGAATTTGATTCGTTGACCATGAGATAAGATTCATTCTTGGTTTCAACGATCAGTACATAGTTATTATAACTGGGGTTTATTGTTTGCGAATAATAAGCCCTTTTTTATTGTGTCAACTATGAGAACCCACAAAATGTGTATGACTTTGTCCTGACGTTATCTTTATATAACTGGCAGAATTGCGATCAACATTTTATGTTTTGTCTGATCTTTGTCAGGTTTGCATTAAATTATTCTCCAGTGAGCGTTGAGATCGGGTTTTACGCGATCAACTCAGTTTGGCATAACTCGTTACTTAATTTTTGTCGAAAAAGATAAGGTTAACTGCCATGATTCATTGGTTATCATTATGTTTATTTAAGGTCATATTTTGTGTTGAGACAGCTGTTATTACTCATCCTTTGTTTTATTTTGTTACCTGTTTCACCGATCTCTACGGCTAAAGCCACTGCGAGCGAAGTTAAAGGAGCGCTCTGTATTGTTCGCGCTGATGACAAGTTAGTGCTAGTTCATGAAGTATTAACGGATAAGATTTCTCTACCTGGCGGAACCATCATTGATGGTGAGTCTCCACAAGTTGCTGCTCAACGAGAAACGTGGGAAGAAACCGGTATAGTGGTTACGGTTGGAGAGGAGCTTGGCAGAACGGACACTGCGGTTTTTTACGACTGTATATCAGACTCTGACATTATCGCTTTTTCTATGAATAATTCTTTAGGTGGAAATGAACTGCCTATTTGGTTTGCCCCTCATTATGGAGTAGAAGTTGCGTCAGCGATGTTGCTTAGCCCATCTGAATTACCATCATCTTTATATCGTTATCCTGAGCAATGGCCACAAGCCACTCAGTTTTTTGATCAAGCTACCAAGCAATCAGTATCTTATGTGACTCAGTTGATCGAATCCGCGCCTTCATTTCGTCAGGTTGAATTGGCGTGGCTGATAGATTTACAGAGTTGGGTAGGGGCGTTGTCAGAAACGAGTTACGAGGTAGCTAGTCAGATCTCGAAACTCGTTATAGATCTGACAGAACCGACGGTACTACTCTTTCTATTTCCTTTTGCCATGATGCGCTTTGGTAGCCGGTTTGTGTACCGACTCTTTTTCGCAATTAGTGCAACGTCGCTTATGGTGCTTGTCGCTCAACAAGGCTTTTCGCTACCGCGCCCACATGTCTATATACCAATGATGGAGTTAACGCACAGCTTTGGCTTTAGTTTTCCTAGCTTGCCTATCGCTGTGTGGTTTTGTGTGCTGACGTTCTTGTTTCATAGAACCCAGTATTTTGGTTTGAATGGAACAACGGCAGTCTTCGTGTTCATCACTCTTACTGTGGTGTTAGGTAAGTTTTTCCTCGGCAGTGCCTTTATTTTAGATATGTTATTTGGCGCGCTGTTAGGCAGCTTGGTGGCTTGGCATGTTCTTCGACTGGAGACAAATCAAGATGTGAACGTTGATCAAGTTCTAAGCTCAAAAGGCGTCTGGTTCATTATGACTGCGGCAACATCGGTCATCTCCGTCATCTGGCCATTACCTGTGTTTGGTCGCTGGCTAGCAATTTTAATCACTGCATCAGCGTTGGTCATGACATTTAAAGAGTCGAAAGCACATTTAGATACTCGGCAGATGATCTTTGTGACGCTTGCATTGTTGCTTGTTGATCAACTCTATTTGTACTCGGCTAATATCGTATCGTTTAGCGGTTTGTGGTCATTAGTCTTGTCGACGTTACATTATCCATTATTAATGTTGTTATTTATGCTGCTTGCAAGGAAGCTGACTTGTGAAAACCAACCGAGCAAAACGTTGCTAGATTGATGGCTGTATTTGTTATCTATTAGTATTTGAGTAAAAACAAAGCCTTGCATTACAGCAAGGCTTTTACACGTTTAGTCCACGAAAAACGCCGCTTGCCTATCTTGGACGGCTAGGGGTGTTAAACGTAAGAAGCTTAACGCAACAGACATGGCGGAAAGGGCTATGCATTGAGCACGAACTTTTCTATAGCTTTAGCGACACCGTGCTCATCATTACTTGCCGTAATGTAGTCAGCGATTTGCTTGGTTTCTTCCATTGCATTTGCCATCGCGATACCAAGGCCAGCGTATTTCAGCATGTGGTGGTCATTTTCTGCGTCACCCATACAGATAACTTCTTCCGGTTTAATTCCCAGATACTCGGCAATTGCGGCAACACCAATACCTTTGTTGCTCGCAGGGTTAAGAAACTCAAGGAAAAACGGAGCGCTTTGAACAACCGTAAACGCTTCGCGCATTTCAGCTGGCAGTGCTGCTATAACTTCTGTTAGTTTGCTTGGCTCTGCAACCATCATAGCTTTGATGATTGGATGATCGTCTTCTAGTGATTCGAAGTTCATCTCGGTGACATTTAAGCCATTTATCTTTGCTTCAATATCGGTGTAAGGGTTGTGCTCGTTGGTGATTAAACCATGAACTTGACTAAAAGCATGGACGTACGCACCTAGCTCTTCGGCTTTTCGCGCCACCAGTTTTGCAGCTTTACCATCTATGATTTGCTGGTGGATGATGTCGTTTGTGCCTACGTTCTTGACCATCGAACCGTTGTAGTAAAGAACAAAATCTCGATCGGAATGGATATTCAGTTCGTCGAGCTTGTCTTGCATTCCTTCTAATGGGCGACCAGAAGCGAGAACGACAGTAACGCCTGCTTCTCGAGCTTTTGCGATCGCTTGTTTGTTTTCTTCAGAAATGGCTTTATCACTATTGAGTAGCGTGCCATCCATATCTAGTGCGATCAGTTTATACATCATTTCTTACCTTAAAGTTTTTTGGGATCTGTCAGTGAATAAGGCTTGGTTTAACGTTAACCAGAAACCTATATTCATTACGCTATGAAACTACAAAATGGTCTATTTTAACAATTAATTTTTGGTTTAAATTGACCTAGACACGCGTGTCCATTATGGTCTTCGCCTCGAAATGTTATGAGTTGAGTGAGTTCTGCGTTGTATAAGCTAAATGAGATGTTTGAAACCATCCAAGGGGAAGGGGTTTTCACTGGAGTCCCTGCTGTTTTTGTTCGGCTTCAAGAGTGTCCGGTTGGTTGCTCATGGTGCGATACCAAACAAACGTGGTATGCAGATGAGAATGATCAACGTCAAATAGGCGATATTCTGGTGAAAACGGAAGATTCTCCGACGTGGTGTGTTGCATCTGCCGAGAACATCGTAGAGCAATATCAACAGCAAGGCTTTAATGCTAAGCATATCGTGATTACTGGTGGAGAGCCTTGTATTTATGATCTGCGCCCTTTAACAAAGGCGTTTGAAGATATGGGGTGCCAATGCCAAATTGAAACCAGTGGCACATCAGAAGTGATTACTTCAGAAAATACGTGGGTGACAGTGTCACCAAAAGTAGCAATGAAAGGTAAATTACCAGTGCTTAATAGCGCGTTAGAGCGGGCAAATGAGATTAAGCATCCAGTCGGCACCCAGAAAGACATCGACCACCTTGATGAGCTTTTAGCAAATGCGAACGTAGCGGCTGAGACTATCATTGCACTACAACCAATTAGCCAGAAGCTTCGTGCTACGCAATTGTGTATTGATACGTGTATTGCCCGCAATTGGCGTTTGTCTGTTCAAACTCATAAATATTTGAGTATTGCTTAGACGAGAGGCTCGTCATCATTCGAAGTGGCTTTTCTATCTAATCCCGGTTTCGCGAGTAATGCAGTTGGTAGCTTTGCTATGGAATCATTGTCGATGTATCTAAACAATTTATAGCGTTGTAAAAGCTAAGCAGTGTTGGCTGCTGTGGTGTGGTGCTATCTTTGGTTCGACAATCGTTTCGCATTTAATTGATGCCACCAATCTGGCGGCATCAAAATGAAGCTCTGTTGGCTGGAGTTTCACGCTGAGATAAAACGTTTAGAAGCTAACGCAAAAGGTTTTATCCCAGCGCTATTACCGCTAACAAAGACTATTTGCTCGCTAAGTATTCTTCTAAGCCGCTTTGTCGCAGTAGGCACGCTGGGCATTCACCACAGCCTTTACCAACGATTCCGTTGTAACATGTTAAAGTATTGTTTTGGACAAACTCCAACATATTGTGCTTATCAGCTAGAGCCCAGGTCTCGGCTTTAGTAAGCCACATTAAAGGAGTCTTAATGTTGAAGGCTTTATCCATACCTAAATTGCAAGAGAGATTTAGAGAGCGAATAAAGTTGTCTCGGCAGTCAGGGTAACCACTAAAGTCTGTTTCGCAGACTCCCGTAATGATGTCTTGAATGCCAAGCTGGTAAGCATGGATACATGCGTAAGTAAGAAAGAGAATGTTTCTCCCTGGAACGAATGTATTGGGTACGTTAGCGTCGCTTAAGTCATTAGATACCGGAATGTTGTCTCTTGTCAGCGAGCTTATCGCTAACTCATTAATTGATTTTACATCCAGGACTTTGTGGCTTTTGATGTTAAGTTGCTTACCTAATTCGATAGCGATATCTATTTCATCTGAATGACGCTGGCCATAATCAAACGTTACAGCATGAACTTCATCATATGTATTTAATGCATCGATTAAGCAGGTCGTAGAGTCCTGCCCACCGGAAAAAACCACAAGTGCTTTTGTTGTAGCCATGTTGAACCCTTAGTTATGCTCTTTGATTCTTTGGTATTGATACGTATTCTTAGGCGTTTAATCCCAATTACGTACTCGACTTCGTGGCGATTGCGTCCGCAATCAGCTGGGCTGTGCTCTCAAGCACTCTTTGCTTGTCATCATTTGACAGCTTGTGGAGATTCACAGCAAGTTCAGCGGTGATTTCATCTTCACAAAAAAAATAGTTTAGAGGCACGTTTAGCTCATCTGCGATAAGTTTGAGCGTTTTTACGTCGGGAGTATGGCGCTCCCTTTCGTATTGATTCATCCTTGCACTTGCAGAACTATCATCCATGCCGATACGGATGCCCAGTGCTTTTTGGGACAGATTCGCTTGTTTACGCGCATGCTTAAGGCGGGCTGGGAGTGGATTATTAAACAACACTTAATGTTCATACGAAGGACTTGGATGACTAAGATTATCTTAGTTTTTCTGATTTGTGTATACTAAGTAATGCTTAGTTATTGCCGAGGTCGCCAAGGCCGTGTATGTATAGCTAAACAAGATTTCGTATCTTTAGGTTGATTAAGTGACGTTGAATCTACTTCTTCAAAAACTGCCGTATGAAGCAGTGGGAGGAGCGAGTAAGGCACGAGAAACCGCAGCGATTTGTAGAGCAGAATTTGCTCTTCACATAAACGTAGTCGTCTAAGTTGAAGAGCAATATTGTTTTTGATGATCAACTATATACTTAAGTAAATAACTGTGTCGCACAATAGATCAGAGCTGCTGCTAAGCTCATATTGATGACTTTGCCATATCTCTGGAATTGCGATTGAAGTAGCTTTCCTGCAACGGCCCAAACTACGTTGCTAAGAAGTGCGATCAAAGCAAGAATGAGGCTAGTCGCTAAGATCCAGTAGATATTCTGAGTGTGGGGCAGTACGAACGTAGAAATAGAGGTCATTCCATAAAGAATGATTTTCACATTAACGAACTGCAAACCGAAACCTGTTAAGAAACTGATACCTTTAGAATTATCCGATGAAGTTTTGATCTCACTCGTAGCAAGCCCCCAAGCCAACCAAACAATATAAGCTGCTCCAATCCATGTTAGCCAAGGTGTAATCACGGGCAAGAGGCTGATCATGTTATACGTGAAAGCGCCACAAAGTAGCATCAAAACAACATAGCCACAAAACATCCCCGAAATCACTTTTGTTGAGCGTTTTAGTCCATATTGCGTCGCGATGCTGAGCGATAAAATGTTGTTTGGCCCTGGTGTAATTGAAGTAATGATTACGTAAGTAAAAAATGCGGTGTAGATGGCGGTCATCTCTATCTCTCCTGTTTTTACTGCACTATACTTCGCTACAATTGATTAAAAAATTGAATAAATTAAAACTTAGACTTTTAATTTATTGAACTGTTGGTTGTGGAGTCTAGTCATGAATCTAAAACGCTTTCTTACTTTTAAAGCTATTGTTGAAGAAGGATCGTTTCTAAAAGCGTCACAGAAGCTTTATTGCACGCAATCAACCGTCACCTTTCAAATCAAGCAGTTGGAACAAGATCTGTCTTTGCAGCTGTTCGAAAAAATAGGGCGTAAGATGGTTTTGACTCAAGCAGGAGAAAAGATACTGCCTTACGTCTATGAACTGGCGCGAGTGATGGAAAATATTGAGGGAACAGCACAGCAAGAAAACTCGGAGCCGACCGGTGAATTGAAAGTGCTGGTTGCTGAGACTCAACTTGCTTATAAGATGGCTAATGTTTTAAAAGAGTTCAGGATCAGAGCGCCCAATGTCCGACTCTCTCTGCAATCACAAAATTGCTATCAGATTCGAGATGAGTTGATAGCGGATAAAGCTGATTTAGGTGTGTTTTATCGAGTAGGTAATGACGATACGCTCAAGGTCCACGAGTTTGAGCAGGAGCCACTGGTATTGGTTGCTTCACCGCTTTTAAAAGGGCTAGATTTAAAGAAGAGAGAGCAACATATTGATTTAGGGTTTATAAGCAATGGCCCTAAGTGCCTTTTTCGACGGATGTTTGAGAGCATTATTCAGGAGCGTGATATTAGCATCGACAACATGATCGAACTTAGCAGTATTAATACGATCAAAAATTGCGTTGAGAGTAATATTGGTATCTCTTATTTACCTCGTTTTACGGTTGAAAAAGAGTTGCAAGAGGGCAGTTTACAAGAGCTTGAGTTCACCGAATTTTCACAGATGATCAAGCCACTTTGTGCTTATCATGCTGGGAAGTGTGTGACGCCGGCGATGGAAGTCTTTATTGATTGTATGCGTAACGAGTATGAACGGTTTTCTACTCAGAGCCGGTGATCTTTAATATGTGCTATCTGACATAGTTTCGTTTTTACTCCTTTTTACTTTTTAAGTGGCTACTTCTAATTTATTGATTTTTATTGCTTTGTTGTGAATCCGACTATTGTGGGATGATAAATGGGATCTGATGTGAAGAGCTATTTATTGACGGAAAGAGATAAGATATAAAAACGACGGCGTGTGATAACTAGATTAGATAAGGTTACATAATTAACAGTGTAATAAATGCCATTCTTTATGGATTATTTTCAACGAGACTTAATTGTTACGGTTCGTTATTATTAACTCGTTAACGCATCCATTGCTAGGAAGTTAACTTACGCATATTGTTTTTTTCATCATTTGCAGCAAATTATATTTGCTGCTTTTTTTTAACCAAAAAAAAGTTCAAATCTTGAACTACAAGCTCTGAACTTTTGTTTATACTTAGTGGTTTTCTACTTTAATAAGTAAAACACCGTTTAAAAGTATCGCGTAACCTAGTAACTCTAAGCTTTCTTCGACCAAGTTTTTCACGTCTCTATTGTATGAGTTCCCCATGAACTCGACCCAAAAATCACCATACCCTGCAAAGCGTGAGAATAAGAAAACAATAAAAAAGCCAATCGTTAATGTCGTGAAGCTAGAATGAGAAATGAAAAGTTTTACCTCATTTTTTATGTTAACTATATTATTAAAACAAAAATAACAGACCGAGACTATTATAATCCAAGCAGGATACTTCCATGAACCGTGAGGGAAATACTGCTCTATGTGGTAGTCCATTTCTCTAACGAATATAACCATAAAAAATGAAGACATTATTACTAATATGTGTTTGAGTTCAAGATATTCCTTAGATTTATACAAACACATTAACGATGAAAAAAGCACAAATGCTATTTGATTCATTTCTATAAGAGAGTTCTCCGATGTGCTTTTGTCCATTTGTACGCTAAAATAAATCGTTGCTAACGTGTAAATAACCAAAAAAATAAGATAAGATATTTTATATACTAACAAACTAGTGACCGAGGTGTGTTTTTCTTTAATATACATCGTAACTTGTATAGGTGATGGATTTGTTAGTATTATAAATCAAGAATGTTTTATATTTAGTGAATTAAGCGCCATTTAGAATGGAACTTAATTCACCTAACATTAAACTTCTATGAATCTTAAATTTTCCTGTTTTAACTTATTGATTTTATTTGATGTTTTATTATCTGTTAATTTTGGTTAAATAGAATCACCTAGCTTTTATTGAAATGCTTTTCCCATATTGGTGGTATGCCAATTTCTTCTTGAACGATATCAATGAATGCCCTAACCAATGGTGATTGCTGACGGTGTGAGTACATGGCATAAATATCACCAAAATCTTGAGTTTCATATTCTGGTAAAAGTTGAACTAAATTAGAAGACTCTAGGTTGTTAGGGAGCATAAATTGACCTATAAGTGCTGCGCCCAGACCTGACTTTACGCTTTCAATTATTAGCTCAGCTTCATTTACCATGTATGACCCTGATATTGGGTATGTATCTAAACCATCTGAGTTTGCTTTGTCGTAGAATTTAAGCTTATCGACAATAAAATTACCATTTGAATAAATAATAAAAGGTAGCTTAACTAACTCATCAGGCGTTTCTGGGTTACCATGTTTTTCAATTAAATTTCGAGAAGCAATGATTGCAGTCGTATTTTTTGCTAATTTTCTTGCTACCATTGATGAATCCCTCATAGGTCCGATTCGAAAAGCAATATCAAAATTACTTCTAATCACGTCTACATGAAGATCATCTAGCATTAGTTCAACACTTGCTTTTGGGTACTTATGTAAAAACTTCTCTATCGAAGGTTGTAGATAGAGTTTTCCAAATAATGTTGAGCTTGAAATTCGTACTTTCCCTGAAGGCTCAGTCTGAAAGTTCTCCGCTATTTGTTGAGTATCATCAAGGAGTTGAGATATTTGGTCTGCTTTTTCAACTATTTGCTTGCCGACTTGTGTTAATGAAAGAGAGCGAGTTGTTCTGTTTAATAGCCTAACGCCTAAGTGCTCTTCTAACTGCTTGATGTGTTTAGATAAAACAGAGCGGTCGATATTCATCCCATCTGCTGCTTTTGCAAAAGATCCAGCTTTAGAGACTTCTAAAAGCAGGTGTAGTTTATTTGCTAAATCCACAATGTTTATCCAGGTTAGATATTAGCGTATTAGTTTCATGTATAACTGCTGCTCTGTCTAGAAATTATTAATATACTTAATAACCAAAAGAAAAGGGAGCAATAGCTCCCTTTAGTATGAATATAAATGAGTATTTATATTATGGTTATAGTGTTTGACGTTTTTTGTTTCGACTCACTAACATGTAAAAAACAGGTGTGAGTAGTAATCCAAATACCGTTACGCCTACCATACCCGAGAATACGGCAATACCCATTGCTTGTCGCATTTCCGCTCCGGCCCCTGTACCAATCATTAATGGAATAACACCAGCGGTAAATGCAATTGATGTCATTAGAATCGGTCGAAGACGTAAACGACATGCTTCCAAAATCGCTGATAAGGTATCTTGGCCATTGTCTTTAAGTTCTTTAGCGAACTCCACCATCAAGATGGCATTTTTACACGCTAGAGCCACAAGGACAATCAAAGCAATTTGCGTGAATATATTGTTGTCACCACCAATGAACCAAACACCTGCTAGTGCAGAAAAAATGGTCATAGGAACGATCAAAATGATAGCGAATGGCAGTTTTAAACTCTCGTACTGCGAAGCTAGCACCATGAAAACTAACAAAACAACAAGTGGGAATATATACACCATCGTGTTACCAGCCAAAATCTGCTGGTAGGTTACATCAGTCCATTCATAAACCATTCCCTCTGCTAGGTTTTGATCCAGTACTTCCTCAATAGCCGTTTGGGCTTGGTCAGAGCTGTAACCAAAAGCAGGACTGCCGTTTAGTTCTGCACTAGGGTAGCCGTTATAGTGCATCACGCGGTCAGGCCCAATCGTGGGTATGATCTCCAGTACAGCGCCGAGAGGAACCATTTTTCCGGCAGCATTTCTTACTTTGTAATTAAGTATTTGGTCAGGTTCGAGACGATAGTTCATGTCTGCCTGGGCATTCACTTTGTATGTTCTACCAAACATATTGAAGTCATTGACGTATAATGATCCTAAATAAACTTGAAGCGCATCAAAAACCTGCTCTAGAGGAACACCTTGCAGCATCGCTTGTTCACGATCTATTTGGATGTCCATCTGTGGCACTTGTATGCGAAATGTAGAATATAATCCCATCAGCTCGGGTCTTGTTGATGCCTCACTTATTATCAAGTTCAATTGCTTGAAGAGCTCATCAAACCCTTTGTTCGCACGGTCTTCGATTTGAAGTTTAAAGCCGCCAGTAGAGCCAAGTCCTTGGATTGGTGGTGGTGGAAAAATCGCAACGAAGGCTTCATCAATGATTGAAAAGCTCTTATTCAAAGATGCAACAATCGCATTTGCTCCGAGAGTTGGATCATTTCGTTTATCGAAGTCCTCAAGCGTAACAAAAACGATGCCACTATTCGGACTGTTAGTAAAACCATTGACCGATAAGCCTGGGAAAGAAATGGTTTGTGCTACGCCAGGTGTTGCCAGCGCGAGGTTTTCCATTTCTTTAATAACGGACTCTGTTCTATCTAAACTTGCTGCATCTGGAAGTTGGGCGATCGCAACTAAATACTGCTTATCTTGTTGAGGAATGAATCCTCCAGGAACCGCTTTGAATAGAGAAACCGTTCCCCCGAGTAACGCAATGTATACCACCACAACAACAAGGCTAAAACGAATCAGCTTCTTGACCAGAACTTGATATTGGTTCGAGCTATACTCAAAAATTCTATTGAATGGCGCAAAAACATACTTACCAAAAACCGCATCCAAGAGCTTGGTTAGCCGATCGGGTTTTGCGTTCTTATCTTGTAATAGCAGTGCTGATAAAGCAGGCGATAACGTCAACGAGTTAATTGCTGAAATAATCGTCGAGATCGTAATTGTTAGTGCGAACTGCTTATAAAACTGACCGGATAACCCTGTAATAAAGGTCGTCGGGATGAACACCGCACATAACACTAAAGCAATTGCAATAATTGGCCCGGTAACTTCGGTCATTGCTTGTTTCGTTGCTTCTAGCGGTGCAAGACCATTATGGATGTTCCGTTCCACGTTTTCGACGACGACAATGGCGTCATCGACGACGATGCCTATGGCGAGAACAAGTCCAAACAACGAAAGCGTGTTAATCGATACTCCGAGCATTTGCATTACGGCGAACGTACCGATTAATGAAACAGGCACCGCAATGATAGGGATGATAGACGCGCGCCATGTTTGCAAAAACAAAATGACTACAACAACAACTAGTACAATTGCCTCTAGCAGAGTATGAACCACTGCGTCTATCGATCCACGAACAAAGACGGTCGGGTCGTAGGCTATTTCATATGAAACTCCAGCTGGAAAGGCTGCTTGTAAACGGTCCATGGTTGAGCGAACCTGATTAGATAGCTCAATAGCATTAGCACCAGGGCGCTGGAATACGGGCATCGCCACCGCTGGTTTACCATTTAACAAGGCGCGCAGTGCATAAGAGTTTTGACCTAGCTCTACGCGTGCAACGTCTTTAAGACGTGTCAAAGCCCCTGTTTCGTCAACTTTTACTACAATGTCGTTGAATTCATCAATATTCTCCAAACGGCCCTTTACGTTCAACAAAACTTGGAATTGGTTTTCATTAGCGGCTGGTTGCGCACCTAATGAGCCTGCTGCCACCTGTTGGTTTTGAGATCGGACGGCGGAGACAACGTCCATTACGGTTAGATTTCTAGAAGCGAGCTCATCTGGATTTAACCACAAGCGCATTGAGTACTCGTCACCACCGAAAAGGCGCACATCACCAACGCCTCCGAGCCGAGCTATCTCATCTTTCAAGTTTAAATTAGCGTAGTTAGCTAAATAACTGACTTCACGGCTAGAATCTGGAGAATATATATGCACAACCATAGTGAGATCAGGAGAGGCTTTTTCGGCAACAACTCCTAACCGTTGGACGGCTTCTGGTAATCGGGGCAAAGCTGTAGTGACGCGGTTTTGAATTTGAACCTGAGCTTTGTCCAAGTCCGTACCTAAAGCAAAGGTTACGGTCAATGTCATTCTGCCGTCACTGGTTGCCTGCGAAAACATATATAACATGTTTTCTGTACCATTAATTTCTTGCTCCAGAGGCGTAGCAACTGTTTCTGCGATTACTTTTGGGTTCGCACCAGGATAGTTTGCTGTAACTACTACTGTAGGAGGGACAACCTCTGGATATTCACTCACAGGCAACTGTAAAAGTGAAATTGCGCCTACTATTAATATCAATAGCGATAACATAGAGGCAAATATGGGTCTTTGAATAAAAAAGTGTGCAAATTTCATTCGGTTGTCTTCTTAGTCTTGAGCTAAACGTTTATTTGGCAACGATGTTGAGTTTGAAGCCATAATCAATGAGGTGTTGCTAATATCTAGCGTGACATTTTTTGGTGTGATTTTGCTATTTGGGCCAACTTTTGCTGGGCCATTTACCGCAATAATTGAGTCGGCGTTCAAGCCATTCTCGATGGCACGAAATGTTCCGTAACGTTCGCCTAAGGTTACGATGCTGTATTGCAACGTATTCTCTTCATTGAGTGTTAATACAAAGCGGTTTTCTAGATCTGTGCCAATAGAACGCTCTGGAACGAGAACTCGTTCAACTGGTTTGGTTGTTGATATCTGAACTCGGCCAAACGATCCCACTTTTAAGTTTGATTTTGTTGCATCGAATACCGCTCGAACCTGCAAAGTACCGGTGTTTTCGTTGATGGAGTTGTCGACAAAGTCAACGCGTCCAAAAAATTCCTGCCCATTTTGTCCAGATAGTTCAAGACGAGTAGGTAAGTTAGAGTCGGCATTGATTGTCGAGAAGTAACGGTTCCAAGTTCGCTCATCGACATCAAAGTATGCATATACCTGATCGTTAGAGACAATGTTTGATATAACGCTTTGATTTGCGTTTACATTGTTTCCTTTAGTAATGAATGCTCTTGAAATAGTGCCGCTAATAGGGGCATATATCTTCGTAAACTCAAGATCTAACTTTGCGGATTCTAACTGAGCACGCAAAGCCATTAGTTCTGCAGAGCGTTGTTTTACTGCGGTATCTCGGGCCTCTGCTTGTTCCGCTGAGATGGCTTTTCGCTTAACCAGTTGAGCGGCTCTCTTTTGTTCGTTTGCTGCTTGCTCTAGCGCAGCTCGAGCACTCTTAACTTGTGCTTCAAGTCGTGAGACCTGAGCTTTGAAGGTTCGATCATCAAGAGTGACGAGTAAGTCGCCTTTGTTGACACTCTGTCCGTCTTTGAACTCTACTGTTTCAATAACTCCGGAAACGCGTGGCATTAAAGAAACTTTCTCTGGGGCTTGAAGCCTTGTTGTAAAGGTGAACCACGATTGAACGGGCTCATAGATGACTTTGGAGACGTCTATCGTAGGTAAGGGAGTATTAGGTTGCTTGGTTATCTCTTCGTCTGCACAAGCAGCTAAAACGGATAAAAGGCCAATGCCGAAAACTTTCTTTAACATTTGTCTCGCCCTAAATGATTCTGTTCATACTAAAAGGAACGGCATTGTATTCATTGTACCTATGGGTAAATAGGCCCTCAGCGAACATAGAGTAGTGATAAAAATGCACGATTAAATATTGGTCAAAATGCTCATTTTTTGGTTTGAAAAAGGTCAGTTTAGGGTTTTAAAGACGTGGAGTATTGTTAAATGTAATAAGCCATAATAGATAGGAATAACTAAACAGAAGCTAAAGATAGCGACGAAAATTAAAGCGTTTTTAATTCGTGCATTATTTGCAATTCACTGATGCAATTTGAACCATAAAAAATTGAAATTAATTTTGTAAAATCCATTTCCCATCACATAAAGAATAAAAACTAAATAAGGAATTGTGCAGTGGATCTCGCAAGCCAACTTGAATTACTACTGGATGTCTCTGAATACGGAACTTTTGCTAAAGCTGCTGACAGAAATCATATAGATCGTTCAGCTTTGTCAAAACAGATCAAAAAGCTAGAGGATGAATTAGGCTTACGGCTGTTAAACCGTTCCACACGTTCGCTATCCCTGACCAATGCAGGTGTTGAGATGGTGGCGCAAGCTAAGAAAGTAAGAGAGGTTCTAACTGAAACTCGTAGTATTGCTGCTACATTTCAGGATGAACCGAAAGGTAATCTGAAAATATCAAGCTCCACTTTCTTTGGCAGAGCATACTTAAATCAGGCAGTTAAAGAGTTTATAAAACAGTACCCAAACATTACTGTAGAGCTGCTGCTCGATGATAATCGAGTCGATGTTATCCACGAAGGTTTTGATGTTGTGTTTCGTATCGGACCAATCCGAGAGTCCAACATGATAGTACGTAAGTTGGCAAGTAATAATATGGCACTGGTTGCATCGAAGAGTTTTATTGACAAGTATGGAACCCCGAGCTCTCCAGAAGAGCTTATAAAAATGCCAGCAGTAATATACTCGAATGCTAACTTTAAGGCGGATAAGCTACGTATAGCGCCAAGCCAGTCATCAAGCGACGTTAGAACGTATAATATCAATGGGCAGTACTTCGTGAATGAAACTGAGTTAATGCTCGATGCCGTAAAATCTGATCTAGGGTATGCTTTAATTGGGCAGTTCTTTCTTCAGGAGAGTTTGAGTAAACAAGATCTTGTACAGTTGCTTCCTGATTATAATCTTCCCGCAATAGGGGAAATATATGCAATGTATACTCACCGAAATCAACAACCATTAGCCAAACTGTTCATTGATACTGTTCAAAAAATAATAGGAACGCCTCCTGTTTGGATGGATTATCTCGACTAATATGAGTACTAGGACATAATGTTTTAGATTGAGAGCTTGTTTATATTTATCCATAGAATATGGTTGAATTTGCACTTTAAAAATAATTGCCACTGTTCATAATTTCACTCGATTCAAACAACACAAGTAGTGGTAATTAAATGAAAATGACAAGAACGTCGATCGCAATCGCAGCACTTTTCTCTGCAAGTGCTGCAAATTCAGCCGTAGTTTATGAAGATCAAGAATCAGTATTAAATATTCATGGCCGAGCGCAAGGGATGTATTATTTCTCTGATGATAAAAATGCTGACGGAGATAATAGCTACATTCGTGTAGGACTTTCAGGTGAGTCTAAAATAAATGAAGATCTTTATGCATTCGGCTTATATGAGTTGGAATTTAAGTCTAATCGCAGAGATGCTGATGGGATTGAAGATGATGAATTTGATATCCGAAAAGGCTATGTAGGCGTTGGTGCAGATTACGGAACAGTAAGTTATGGACGTCAATACGGTGCGGTCACTTTAGTATCTGACTACACGGATATTTTCCCGGAGTTTGGTAATGAAGCTGCTGGCGTAAGTGCGGATCTATATGGTACCGGTCGCTCCGATTCAGTATTTAAGCTAACGACAAGCTATGAAGGTTTGAATATTCATGTTAGCTATCAGGCTGAAAACGATGAAGTGTCAACAGATGCAGCCTCTTATGGTGCGGCGGCGGACTACAAGTTGCCATATGGCTTCAAAGTTGCGCTTGGTTACAACGAAGGTGAAGGGCAATCGGGTGCAGAAGATGCAGAGCTGCTAACGGGTGCTATTGCATTTGAATACGACAAGTTTTATGCCTCTGTTTTATACAGTGATGGTGAAAACTGGGCTAAAGATGGTTCTGAAAGTAATATTGATTACACCGGTATTGAAGCAGTTGCCATTTATGAAGTAACAGATAAGCTTTGGGCACTAGTTGGCTATAACAATCTAGAGCGTGATGATGAAGATGTCGTCGATTACTACTCACTAGGTGCAGAGTACGATTTGACTTCTAATTTTAAAGCACTAGCAGAATACAGAATTACAGATGTAGACAATGAAGACGATATTCTTGCAATAGCTGCGAGATATTCATTCTAAAAAATTAATAAATATAAAAAGCCTGAAACTATTTTCAGGCTTTTTATTTATAGGTGTAATTTTATAAGTGCTGATTTTCATCCATATATAATGGATTATATTGATCGTTACTTGTTAAAGTGTTTTGGATATAATTGTTTTGTTAGCTAGTCCACTGCTAGTTTTCATTTTCATATTTTTTGAATGATGATTTTTTTCTTTGGCAACAAGAAGTATCTTGTTGCCTTTTTTTACGTCTTATGGTTAATTAAAACAAAAAGAGTTTTTTTATATATTGCTATAAACGAGAAAAATATAACGAAAATTGTCAATCTTAGGTTGAGTTAATCTTCATAAAAAAGTGAACTCAATTTCAAGGGTCTTTTTCATTTAAGTGATGTGGAATCCATATGGCGAACCAAGTGAATGATAAAGCGCCAAACGACGAAATGTATCTCAATGAAGATTGGAAAAATTATTTTTATGTAAACGATAGAGGTAGGGATTGATACTGTTTATGTAAGGAGAGAGCGATTTATGAAAAGCCGTCGTTTCAATATGATTAGACACCTTTACTTTCTTAAAATAGGAAGGGCTCTAAGAAAGTAAAGGTGCAGATGATTTTTAGTTTTTACCGCCGTCACTTGTTCTGAAGTGATAATCGAAGTTTATGATTGCACGATATTTAACTTCATCACGGTTAAGTGCGTATTCTTCAACTCTCACCTTACTATCATCGATTGCAATATCACGAGGGAAACCGCTTCCAATGATGTTTAGACGATTTCTAAGTTCATGTTTTGATAGCGTTTGGTATTCATCGACAAGATCAAACGCAGAGCTATAAGCGGCATCTTTTGTCGTAAAGTCATTGAGAACAACTTTGTTTGTAGAGTGTTCGACATGAATACCAGCAGTAGCAGATAAACTGAATAATAATAGTGATGAGAGCGTCATTAGTTTTTTCATATAGTCACCTTTTTATTTGTATTACAAAGTCAAGATGTCCAACGAATCCTTGTTAATATCTCTCGACAAAGGTGATAGTGCCACTATAGAAATGTGCTGTACATCACATTTGTGACCATTGACTATGGAAGAATTGTCAACAATAAAACTCAAGCACTTTTGACATTACGGTCAATGTGAAAAAGCGAATATCTGTATGGTTTCGTTAATAATTAAACCACTCTCGGAAACGCTGACTATTCAGTCAAAGCGTATGTTTCTTGTCGTTATAGTGACCTGCCTACAACTTAATCACTTAATGCATGCAATTCAATTGCAATGGCTTGGTATAGATTTTCATTCAGATCTTCCAGCTTAGTAACGATTCTACAAATTCTAGTGATTAAAAAGTCATTTTTTGTGGTTTTTTATTCTATTGTCGTGTATAAAAAAACTTTACAACAAATGATAAAGGAATATCCATGAAAAAGTTATTGTGTTTTGCTGCACTGGGGTTAGCTGTTTCGACGACGGTTAATGCAGACCCAATTTTAGACGACATCAAAAGTACAGGGGAGCTAAAAGTCTGCTTTGATTCTGGGTATATGCCTTTTGAAATGACAGCAAAAAATGGGCAGTACATTGGGTTTGATATCGATTTGGGTAAGCAAATGGCGCGTGCCATGGATGTTAAGTTTGTGCCGGTAAACACTTCATGGGATGGCATTATCCCAACACTGTTGACTGGTAAGTGTCACATGATTATGGGCGGGATGACTATCACACCTATGCGAAATACTCAGGTGAATTTCGCTGATCCCTATGTGGTTATTGGTCAATCCATTCTCGTAGATCTCAAACATGAAGGTAAAGTGTCTAGTTACCGTGATCTCAATAGTCCAGAATATGTTGTTGCAACTAAGCTTGGGACAACGGGTGAGCAAGCGGTAAAACGATACCTTCCGAAAGCTAAGATAAATCTATACGAAACTCAGTCTGAAGCGGTACTTGAGGTTGCCAACGGAAAGGTAGATGCGTTTGTTTATGACTTTCCTTACAACTCTATTTATGTGGCGGAAAACAAAGGGCAGTTAATGCACTTGGCTAAACCGTTTACTTACGAGCCTTTGGGTTGGGCTGTGCCGCAAGGAAATCCAGATACGCTTAACTTCTTAAACAACTATTTACGTCAAATTAAGGGCGATGGAACTTACGATCGCATTTACGATAAGTGGTTTAACGACGATAAATGGTTAAAGCAAGTTAAGTAATCATTTTGTTATTGTAGAGGAGCGGCTAGCTTCTGGCTCGGTTCATCGCCAACCAAACGGTTCGCGCTGTGAAGCTAACGCTTTTCTTTATTCAAATACCCAACCAACTTTAATCAAAGTCATTCTCGGAATCACATGCAAAATAACTTTAAATCCCTATTGTGGAACGCTGTTTTTGTTCTTGTTTTGCTATCAATTTGCGGTCTTGTCTATCTGTCAGGTAAGCGAATCGATTACAGCTGGAATTGGGAGCGTGTCCTTCCTTATATTGCCACTAACGCTGCTTCATCCATTACCGCGCCTGTCGATGGGAACATCACTCTCGACGAGAATAACCAACTGGCTCTGGAGAATATTCATGGTGATATTGTTCTTGAACTAAGCCAATATAAGTCTTTGGACGTCTATGAAGGTGATCTTATTTTTGAAGGAGATACCTTAGCAACTATAAAAGAGTGGCGCTCTGGCCCAATTTTAGATGGTGTTGTGACGACCATTAAAATCTCACTCTGGTCACTTATCATTGCTCTAGCGTTGGGCTTAGTTGTCGGACTAATGCGTATATCCAGCAATCCGGCATTAAAAAAGCTGGCGCTTGTGTATGTCGAGGTCATTCGTGGAACGCCTCTTTTAGTACAGATTTTTATCGTTTACTTCTTTATTGGTACTGTGCTTGACCTTGAGCGTTTTACTGCGGGAGTGATAGCGCTCTCCGTGTTTACCGCCGCTTACGTCGCAGAAATTGTGCGGTCAGGAATCCAGTCAATCCCAAGAGGACAAATGGAAGCGGCGCGTTCACTAGGAATGAATTATCCCAAAGCGATGATTTATGTCATTTTACCTCAAGCGTTTAAGCAGACATTACCTCCCTTAGCCGGGCAGTTTATCAACCTGATAAAAGATTCCTCACTCGTCTCCGTGATCTCGATTACTGATCTGACAAAAGCGGGCAGGGAAGTCGTAAGTGGTAGTTTTGCCCCATTTGAAGTTTGGTTTACCGTTGCGGCCCTTTATTTGCTTCTAACTAGTACCTTATCTTGGGCAATACAAACGTTAGAAAAGAAATTGGCAGCAAGTGATTAATGGTGGAGTCATTAATGGAATACATTATTTCAGCAAAAACAATTAATAAAATTTACCCTAATGGCTGCCATGCGCTCAGGGACGTATCGGTAAATGTAGAAAAAGGGGAAGTGATTGTCATCGTAGGACCGTCAGGTTCTGGTAAGTCAACATTCTTACGGACGATTAATCAATTAGAGACAATAAATAGTGGGTCTATAATCGTAGATGGTATCGATATGTACCACAAATCTACGGATATCAATAAACTACGCGCTGATGTGGGCATGGTATTTCAAGGCTTCAACCTTTTTCCACATAAAACGGCGATAGAGAATGTCATGTTGGCACCTTTAAAGGTTTCTAAACGTGACCCTGAATCGGTGAAGAAAGAAGCAAAAGATTTGCTTTATAAAGTCGGTCTGTCGGAGAGAATGGATAATTATCCTAATCATTTATCAGGTGGGCAGCAGCAGCGCGTCGCAATCGCTCGTGCGTTAGCAATGAAGCCCAACATTATGTTGTTTGATGAACCCACATCAGCACTAGATCCTGAAATGGTTGGAGAAGTTCTTGATGTGATGAAAGATTTGGCCAAGGACGGAATGACGATGGTCGTGGTTACTCATGAAATGGGTTTCGCAAAAGAGGTCGCTGATAGGGTGTTGTTTATGGAAGATGGTGAGCTTTTGGTTTCTGACTCTCCTGAGCGATTTTTTGATAACCCCACCAACCCTAGATTGCAGAAGTTTTTATCTAAGGTCTTATAATAAAAAGAAAATTTGATTGAGGGCGAGTCCCTCAATCACTTCATGCACTATTGTGGCTCGTAACGCTCGCCTCGCCGAGAGACATAGATAATGGGCTTTTTACTCGAAGTTAATGGCGATAACATTATCTTGGTCCGAATGAAAGGTCTGGTAAATACTAGAGTGTTTAATCAGCCATTAAGTTTTGTTCACTTTAAACATAACAATTTCATTTTGAATTGATAAAAATTGTGTTTGAATAGATCTTATGGATGTTTGGCAGTATGGATGTCTAAATGAAGAAAGTAACAATTTTAGATGGTGGCATGGGGCGAGAGTTAAAACGTATTGGCGCCCCTTTTTCTCAGCCGCTTTGGAGTGCACAAGCGCTAATTGAATCACCACAATATGTAAAAATGGCCCATGAGAATTTCATAGACGCTGGCGCTGAGATTATCACTGTTAACAGTTATGCATGTGTTCCATTTCACTTAGGAGAGGAACTCTATGCGAAGCGAGGGATTGAGTTAGCAAAATCTGCAGCCAAAATTGCCAGAGATGTAGTCACCAGCTCTAACGATAGAGTGCTCGTTGCGGGGTCTCTTCCTCCTGTCATGGGGTCTTACAGGCCTGAATTATTCGAGCCGAAAAGGGCACTGGAAGTGGCTTCTGAGTTATTTGAAGCTCAAGATCAATATGTTGATATTTGGTTAGCTGAGACCGTGTCTAGCCTCGCTGAAGTTGAAGTTCTATCAATAATTTTAGCCAAAACAGATAAGCCCAATTATCTTGCTTTCACCTTAATGGATGAGCCTAACTCTTTGCCTCGCCTTCGCTCAGGGGAATCTCTCAAAGCCGCGGTCAATACGCTGTTGAAAACAAATGTTTCAGGTATCTTTTTCAATTGCTCTATTCCTGAAGTTGTCGAGCAAGCGATCATTGATACACAAGCAGTGTTGAGTGAGTCAGGTAGAGAATTGACGATAGGTGTTTTCGCAAATAGCTTTGCTCCGATAAAGCAAGCGCACCAAGCCAACGAGACCATTCAGGAAGTTCGTCATTTCTCTCCGACTGAATATCTTGAGTATGCTAAAAAGTGGCATGTGCAGGGAGCAAGCATTATTGGTGGTTGCTGTGGGATTGAACCACGTCATATTAAATTGCTAGCGACTTGGAGAGACACTCTCGAAAACGCCTAATTTTGGTGAAGCGCAGGGAAGCATGACAAGAGATTTTGTTTTTTATTCATCGTTATAGATAAAATAAAGGCCTTTCATATCTGGCAAAGTAACAAGATGCTTTAACTTGCTCATTCATTACCTTGCCAGTTTGCCTCGAGATTTTTATTAATTATTTTTGGTTCAGATTAACGACAATCTTTCCAACTGTTCTCTGATTTCGCATGTCCAAGAGTGCGTTACCTACATCTTCTAAGCCGATGATCTTCAGTTTCGGTACTTCCAATTCTCCATTTTCTAATAGCTCAGACACTTCCTTTCCGGCATTAACGATACTTGCAAACCCTCTCTCGCCAAAGACATGACCAGAGCCCAAACTTATTTGGTGGAAGCCCAAGCCTTTTAAGAAGGCATCTGGATATTGAGAAGGGTCGACAGTCTTGACGAGCTCCACCATTTCTCCCTCAAAGGTTAACACCGAGGCTGCAATTCGGTCGTTATCACCGCCTACACAATCGAGTGCAACCTCAACGCCATGATTTCCGGTAATGTCCATTACTCGCTGAACTACATCTTCATGATGATAATCAATCATATGGGTTGCTCCTAACGAGGACAAATATGCGTGATTAGCTTCTGAACTAGTAGCAATGATCTGTTCAACACCAAATGTCTTTGCTAACTGAATAGCAAAGCTTCCAACGCCGCCAGCACCTCCGGCGATAAAAATGCTGCTTCGATTTGAAATATCGAGCTTGTCTACCAAAGCGCGATATGCGGTCCAGGCTGCGCAAGGTGTAGATGCTGCCACTTCAACCGGAACCTGAGGGTGCTTTATGAGCGTTCTTGAATCATGGATAGCAAATTCAGCGAATCCACCGTGATGGCGTCTCATGTTTCCGTGATACAACACTTTATCGCCAACCTTCCAATCAACGACCGCATCGCCTACAGAGACTATTTCTCCTGATACGTCTAACCCGCCAACAAAATTGTTACCCATGTTAGTGACCATGTCTGACCAATAATGAATTTTTGCATCGACAGGGTTCAAACCAACAGCGTTAACTTTAACCAATACATCAAATTGGGTTTCTAGTTTTGGTGTAGGTAATTCGGATAAAGAGAAAGTATCGTTATCTCGTTGGTAAGTTATCGCTCTCATAGGTTTTCCTCATTATTAAGAATGGTCGAAAGTCATACTAACTCAGAGGGTAGTACTGTAATAATTATCGTTTTTTCTTATTTTGATAATTTTAGGTTATGTTTGATAAAAGGGATTCGAGATGCTCTGAAATTATCATCGACAACCAGTCTGCATAGCTAATGACATGTAACTTTATGATAAGTAATGACTAGTTTTATTATTCCATTTTTATGGAAATATTTTGTTGATCTTTTGTTTTGTGATTCTATAATTCCAGAACTATCGAAATAAAGGCTTATCTATCAGGTAAGCTTGTTAGCGAAAAATGACGAGGAGAGTAAATGTGAATACAGAAATTATAATTATGGCTAAAGAAGCGCTGGATATGTTTGCGTTTCTAGCAACCGAACTTATCATCTTATTTCTGGCAATTAGCTACATTGTCGGTGTGTTGCAAGATTTTCTAACGCCAGAAAAAATTCAATCTATTCTCAGCTCGAAAAAGGGTAAAGGTTACTTCATTGCTGCGTTGCTAGGTTCGATTACGCCTTTCTGTTCGTGTTCGACCATTCCTTTCTTAAAAGGCTTGTTGCGTGCAAGAGCAGGTTTTGGACCTATGATGGTGTTCCTATTTGCAAGCCCGTTGCTTAACCCAGTGATTATTGGCTTGTTTGTGGTGACTTTTGGTTGGAAAGTTGCGGTATTTTACTTTGCTATCGCGATGTCAGTATCAGTGGTAGCAGGCTATGTACTTGAAAAACTAGGGTTTGAACGTTACGTCAAACCAGAAGCATATCAAGCGGTAGGTTCTTCTTCGTGCGGTACTTCTTGTGGTGATTCAAGCAAGAAAAAAGAAGAAGTGAGACCAGCACCAATCTGTGGTACCAGCGCCTGCAATGAACCTACGCCAGTTGCGGCGAAAACATCTTGCTGTGGTGATGCACCAAAACCTGAACCTAAAGTGGAAGTGTCCTGCTGTTCATCAGACGGTAGTGCAACAGCGACAGTCGTGGAAGAGAAAGAGCCTAGCCGCTGGGTACGTATTTGGCAATCAACTTGGAAAGACTTTAAGCAAGTGTTCCCTTATCTCATGATGGGCATTGCGATTGGTTCATTTATCTATGGCTTCATCCCGACGGAGTTCATTGCGGAGTTCGCTGGTGAAGCGAAGTGGTACGCGATTCCGGTCGCAGCAATCATTGGTATTCCATTGTACATCCGTGCAGAGGCGGTCATTCCACTTAGCGCGGCACTAGTACAAAAAGGTATGGCTCTTGGATCTGTTATGGCGCTTATTATTGGTAGTGCTGGCGCAAGTCTTACAGAAGTGATTTTGTTGAAATCAATTTTTAAGAACCAAATGATCGCTGCCTTCCTAATCGTTATCTTAACGATGGCCATGGGAGCGGGTTACTTATATACGTGGGTTTTTTTATAAAAATAACCCTCGGGCGACTGCTCGAGGGCTCTGTTTTTGTCGCCATATAGGGAAAGGGAAGTTTCCTATACCGCGCAGGCTATAAAAAAATAGCGAGGTTACTCGTAAATACTATAGGAGAAATATTTGCTGGCGATGGTTTTATGCTTACCGCTCTGGATCAATTTTTGTATTCCGCTATCGAGTAATGCTTTTAATTCTTTGTCTTGTTTTCTCACTGCTACGCCAATGCCACGGCCGAACCACTTTTCCTCTGTAAACGCTGGTCCAGTAAAGTGATAGCCTTCACCTTGTGCAGTTTCAAGAAAACCAGCACTTAAACCGATTGAGCCGCCAAATACAGCATCTAACCGTCCATTGAGTAGATCGGTAAATGCCTCATCGAACGTACCATAACGACGAATATCAATATCTGGATACAAGGCAGAAAGGTACTTATCACCAATTGTGGCTCTTTGAACTCCAATAGATAAACGATTTAGGCTGCCGTCATCCATGTTGATTTCTCTATCATTTTTCATTACAAAACGAGTCGGTACTTTTGCATAAGGGACGGTGAAATCGACTTTCTTTTCTCGTTCTTCTGTGATTGTCATTGCAGCAATAATCGCATCGTTCTTGCGACTAAGGAGAGAAGGGATGATGCCATCCCAATCCATTTTTGAGATAACGCACTTTACTTCTAACTCTTTGCATAACGCGTTAGCGAGGTCGACTTCAAACCCTTCTAGCTTTCCCTCTTTTGTCGTCCAGCTAAATGGGGGGTAAGCCCCTTCAACAGTGAAGCGAATTTGTTTCCACTCTTTCGCATGGCTGAAAACTGAAAATAAGCTAATAAACAATACGACTATCCATTTCATAAACGTTTCCTTGTAACTATTTGGAAACCAATGTTTAACACAAAGTAAGCAAATATCAATGAAAGTGCATATATGTGTGACCTTTCGCCCGCATTGTGTGAGCGAAAGGTTTTACGTGTATTACAGCTTATCTTCAATAGTTACGAGGGGAACTCTCGTTGAGACAGCGTGAAGTGCAATGTTGTGAATCATTTCATCGACCGTGGTACAGCTATCGATTAAGATCGAAACATCATACTTGTCCGCAGATTTTGAGATAGCAGTATGTGTCACGCAGTTTTGTGTCATCATTCCGCATACAAGTAACTCCGTTACATTTTTGCTTGCCAATACTTCTTCTAAACGTGTTCCTTCAAAGCTATCTGCGAAGTGCTTTACCACGATTTCGGAATTCGGCGCTAAAGCAAGAACTTCTGGGTGAATATTGGCACCGTCGCTGCCTTCATTGAAGAATGGGGCAATACCCATGGCAGGGTCGGCAATATGCTGAATATGAATCACAGGAATGTTTTGCTCATTGGCTTTAGTTATTGCTCTCTTAACATTGTCTAAAGTCGATTCTGTATTCCATAAAGGAAACTTTCCTTCTGGGAAATAGTCGTTTTGCAAATCAATTACAAGTAGGGCTTTTTGAGTCATTTTCTTTTCCTTTTATTGAGGATCATTGCGGTAAGAATAATATAAAGACTTTTAGCTACCTTCTTTAGAGTCTAAAATGACACAAAAGAGTCAAAAAGCGACACTTGAAGATAATTGAAAATGAAAATAGCACTCGTTAATTACCCAGATAGCTCGCAAGCCTCCGTATATGGTTTAAGCGAACTCTTCGAGATGGCAAACCGTGCGGCGGCTAAATTGGGCGTTGATGTACACTTTGAAGTAGAGATATTGGATCACTGGTCAAACACGCACTTCGATGTGAAAACAGCGGTAATGATTCCGCCTAGCGGCACTGGTCAATATTACTTAGAACCAGAGCCAGAGCTACTCGACTGGTTAAAAGTCCAATATAGTAAAGGTGCGATTTTAGCCTCCGCCTGCGCTGGTACTTTTATTCTTGCTCAAACCCAGTTGTTGACCAATAAGTCTTGTACGACACACTGGGGCTTGGCTCCTTCATTAGCGAGTCAGTTTCCCGATATCCACGTAAGACAAGAAGCCATCCTTATTAACGAAGGAACGATCATTACGGCTGGGGGTATGATGTCATGGGTGGATTTAGGTTTGGAGTTGGTTTCCTTATTTGCGTCACCGGCAGTAATGCGCCTGTTAGGAAAAATGTTGGTTATTGATACTGGTCCGAGAGAGCAACGCTTTTATCAACAGTTTACCCCAAACTTCCAACATGGTGATGAGGTAATTGTTCAACTACAGCACTATATAAACGATCATTATCAAGGAAAACTGAGCAATAAAGAGCTTGCAGAGTTGAGTTGTTTAACAGAAAGGACATTGCAGCGACGCTTTAAAAAGGTGACAGGTTTCAATGTTAACCAATATATACAAAGCTTAAGAGTACAAAAAGCTTGTGATTTACTTGAGTCGACAACCCTAACATTTGACGCAATATCATTTAGAGTGGGTTACCAAGATGTGAGCGCGTTCAGGAAAATATTTAATAGGATCGTAGGTTTAACACCGAAGTCGTTCAGATCTCGGTTCTGTTCATGAACGCCAGAAGTAAGATAATGTTGGTATTAAACATTTATAACTCAGAAGCAAACACCACATATTTTTACAAGCTGGCTTAGCGTGATGAAAAGGGGTCACAAGCTAAGCCAACCGTAGCGTTCTCCTAATTACTTAACATTTTGTCGAGCGCTTAAAGTATTCTAAAATTACAACGACTTATATAGGCCGCTGTTAATCGAAAAGCTATGTGATTTCCAAAACCAGTTTCCCAGTATGTTGTTTGCGTGAAAATACTTCTTGCGCTTGACCTATCTGGTTTAAGGGAAATGACTCCGCGACTAAGGGACGAATTGCGTTCTGTTCGATATAGCGAACCAAGTTACCGAATACTTCTGGTGCCAAAACGGTACAACCAAATAACGCTAGGTCTTTAAGGTAAAGAGTTCTTACATCCAGCTCGACAATTGGGCCGCCTATGGCGCCGGAAACAGCGTATCTTGATCCTGGTTTTAGTACCTGAAGAAATTGTGGCCACTGCTCTCCTGCGACCAGATCAATCACTACGTCAACGCTGTTTTCTCCGAGAGTCGCCGGCAAATTTGCATCGCGAGGGATAACTTGGTTTGCTCCTAATGCCGTGATCTGTTCTTTCTTTTCTGGGCTGGCGATAGCAATGACGTATGCTCCACGCGCCTTCGCCAGTTGGATTGCGGCAGAGCCAACACCGCCGGATGCCCCTGAAATCAGTACGGTATCGCTCGCTGTGACATTAGAGCGGACAAGCATGTTCTCGGCAGTTGAATAAGAACAAGGGAAGGAGGCCAAGTCGATATCCGATAAACTACTCTTCACTGCATATGCATGTTTACTGTCAACAACAGTGAACTGAGCAAAGCCACCATCACATTCTGAACCGAAGTACCAAGGCAAGCTAAGTGCTTGACTGTTGAAGCGCGTAATACATGGTTCGATGAGCACGCGCTGGCCGACTCGTGATGGGCAGATATTCTCACCAACAGCGACGATGGTACCGCATACATCGGCACCTTGGATTCGAGGGAGAGATAGCGCGTCTCCTGACCAACTTGCATCCATGCTATTGGCGTCGTTTTTAGAATACCATGCTGTTCGGGTATTGATGTCGGTGTTATTGACTCCGGCGGCGGCTACTTGGATCAATACATCATCAGGCGAGGGGACTGGCACAGGTATATCATCGCGGTAACGAAGCATATCTGGCCCACCATGACCGATAAGTTGGACGCCTTTCATTACTTTCGGGATTGTGGTCATTGATTGTTCTCCTTCATTAGTTCTAGCAGAGTGTGTTCAGCGGATGCAAAGGCAGCGTGACCGAGAACCGGCCATGCGTTGGATAAACCTTCATGTAACAAGAAGAGTGTGGTTGCGAGGTCTTCTCGCTGACTTAGTTGGAGCATAAGCTGACGGACCGCCAATTTGTGTTGTTTTACTGCTTGATTAATCGATAGATTTTCTGGATAGGCTGCTAATGCATTGATGGACATGCAGCCATTCGGTGCAAACTCCTTCATCCAATCCTCGAGGCGAGTGAATAGGTGTAATACAGCCGGTGTTCCACTGGCAGGGGCGTCTTCGAGCAAAAAACTCAAATACCTTTGATGGCGATGCTCGAGAGCTGCAACAATCATCGCTTCCTTGGAGGGGTAGTATTTGTACAGGGTTCTCAGGCTGACTTCGCAGGCGTTTTTGAGTTGGGGTACGCTAGGCTCGGCGAAGCCATACTGACTGAATGCTTTTTCTAGGCTTGCTGCGATTTTTTCTTTCACTATTTGATACACCAGGTAGAACGTTTGTTTTACCTAAGGGTAGAATAAACTTTCTACCTCAGTCAATGGTGTATTTAAACTCTGTATTGAAAGCCCGACGTAATGCCGGGCTAATTTAAGTGATTTTTATAGATTCGGAACGTGAATCAGTGTGCCGTTGCGTGCTGCTCTCCACGCTTGTCTAGCATTCCGCTGAAACGGGTTAGTAGTAGAGCACCTAATACTACGATCGCGCCAATCCAAGGTGTGTGCATCAGCCCAGCATTGGCCACGATAAGGCCACCGCCCCAAGAACCCAGTGCAATACCTACGTTAAATGCAGCAATGTTGAGACCAGAAGCGACGTCGACTGCATCAGGTGAATATTTCTCTGCTAGTTTGACAACATAAACTTGAAGTCCTGGAACGTTACCAAAGGCAAAGGCACCCCAGACAAGAATGGTCACTACTGCAGAAATTGGATTAAATGCTGTGACACTAAACACGAGCAATACCACAATTAGGCCCGAGAAAATCGCGGTCAGAGCTTTGATTGGCCCCATAGAGTCGGCCATCTTTCCGCCCCAGATGTTGCCGAATGCGACTGATACACCATAAACCAACATAATTAGGCTGATAGCGCTAGAGCCAAACCCCGAAACTTCTTCCAAAATAGGAGCCAAGTCAGTGAAGGCTGTGAACGTACCACCGTAACCGAGCGCGGTGATTGCGTACACCAAAAGTAGACGAGGTTGAGTCAAGACTTTTACTTGCGATGACAGCTTGGTTGCTGGTGGTTGTTTCAGATTACTCGGCACTAGCAGAGCGCTTCCTATCAGTGCGATGATTCCAAGGATCGCGACGATTAGGAAGGTTGCCTGCCAACCAAATGTCTGGCCAATCCAGGTGCCAAGTGGCACGCCCGTCACTAGAGCTACGGTCAGACCGGTAAACATAATAGCAATTGCGCTAGCGGCTTTTTCTTTTGACACTAGGCCAGTGGCGATAGTCGAGCCGATCGAAAAGAACACACCGTGTGCAAGCCCGGTCAGTATCCTTGCTGTAACTAGTGTGTTGTATCCAGGTGCTTGCCAGGCTAACAGATTGCCAAGAACAAACAGTGCCATAACAGAAAGCAGAACGTACTTTCTTTTCCAGTTACCAGTCAGCGCTGTTAAAACGGGAGCACCAACCGCAACACCAAGTGCGTACAGGCTAACTAAAAGACCCGCTGAAGGTAATGATACGTTGAGGTCGGAGGCCATAGTCGGTATCAGACCGACAATTACAAACTCCGTGGTTCCAATAGCAAAGGCGCTAAGCGTCAATGCAAGTAAAGCTAAAGGCATAACAACTCTCTCTTATAATCATTGAATATGAATGGATAAACGAATAGCCCGTTTCCATGTCGTGTATTATTAAAGAGTTATTCGTTGCGAAAAATGGTGTTTATTACAAAATACTTTTGTTATAAATGATGAAAGTGCGCAGTTAAGAAAGGGGATGAAATGTTAACCCGATCAGATGAATTAGAGATTCTTATGGCAGTTGTGGATAGTGGTGGATTTTCTTCCGCTGCTGATGCACTAGGTATTCAAGTCGCTAGGGTATCTCGTGCGGTTAGTAAAGTTGAATCACAGTTGGGGGTAACCTTGCTGAATCGCACGACACGCAGAGTGGAAGTTACTGAGGAAGGGCATCAGTTTGTTGAAGCGGTTCGCTTAGGTTTACTACAAATACAGCAAGCTGAAGAAGAGATCATCACACGAGGTGAATTACCCAAGGGGCGCTTAAGAGTTGATGCCGCTAGCCCATTTGTTTTACATCAACTCGTGCCGTTAATTCAGCCATTTAAAGAGGCTTATCCTGATATTCAACTCGATCTTACCTCTAATGAGGGTTTTGTGGATCTATTGGAAAAAAGAACCGATGTGGCGATACGTATTGGACGATTATCGGATTCAACACTGCATGCTAAACCTTTAGGAACAAGCCCACTATTTATCGTTGCCACGCCTGGTTATTTATCTAAACGAGGTTTCCCTGAAGCGGTGAGCGATTTGCGCAGTCATAACTTGATCGGTTTTTCTGGCGCTAAAGTGTTAAATCAGTGGCCATTACGAGGGTTTGAGATGATAGAGCCTGATATCCTATCCAGCAGTGGTGAAACGGTTAGACAGTTAGTGTTGGCAGGGAATGGCATTGCATGTTTATCTGGCTTTATGGTGAAAGATGATCTTGATTCTGGACGGTTAGTGGCATTGTTTGAATCGGAAAAAATCACAAATACTGGACGAGAACAGGTCAATGCTGTCTTCTACAAATCTTCTTCAGTCTCTAAGCGTATTTCCGCGTTCATCGACTTTATTCAACCAAGACTTACTTTAAGATAACTCTATTATTGTTGTTTTAACAAAAGAGTTTTGTCGTTATTGCATCTTTTATTTTCCCAAGTGCCAAGCCTAGCGTGCCACCCCTTAGTAAGGTGGCACATATTTTTATTTGATCTTAGTTAAAGCGTGGCAACACGTACTGAGCGATCTGTTCCATTGATTTCTCAATTGGTTGGCTATTACGACGGAAATGCAACCCGATGTGGTTGACTCCTGCTTCTTGCATTTTTTCTAGCTCATCGCTCAAGCCATTGACTCCGGCCTGGATACCAAAATGATGCCGAACGACTGGTGCATTTGGGTTATCGACTAAATCAAGATGAATAAAGCTGGCGTAGGGTTTGTTTCCCGCTACGGAGCGCCAAAGTGCAACGCGGTGTTCATGATCATCAGGTGTGCCTGGGTAGGCGAGCCAGCCGTCTAGGTTTTCTCCTATCCATTGTGGACTTTGCTGCGCTAACCCTGCGACATAGATAGGAATATCAGCAAACTCGGGTAATAACTGTAGATCGTTACCCAGTTTATCATTTTGCGTATCTTTCAAAATCTCTACACTTTCTCGAAAAGCTGAGCCACGGCTGTCAAAGTTGGCATTAAAAACGGGATATTCACTAGGTCGGTCTCCACTAGCCACACCGAGTATCAGGCGGTCACCACTTAACTCGTTGATGGTCGCAGCGGCTTTTTTCACTAGCCAAGGTTGTCTTAACGGTAATACTATCGCTGCTGTCCCTAGTAGAATGTTGTCGGTGCACGCAGAGAGATAGCCAAGATAACTGAACGGTTCATAAATTTGTGCCGCGTCTCCAAAGTTAGGGTCGTACAACGGGACATCTCTCACCCACGCTACGTTAAAGCCTAACTTATCGGCTAACATAATACGCTGTTTATGTGCACTCATGTCTGGTACGCCGAACGGTTTTCGTTGGAGCAGGCGTTTTTTTTGGCCTTCTTGGGTCCAGTCATTATCTAGGGGGAGCTCAACCCCGATGGTGAATCTGTTACTTAAATCTTTATGCATTATGAAGCCTGACTATTACTGTGAGTACTAGGAGGCAAGGTGCCTCCTTGATATTCAGGACACTATGAGATTTTTGTTGTGAGAAAAAGCGGCAAAAAGACAAAAGTGTTTTGCCACAAACAGCGGTGGTCTTTAAAGGAACTGGTGGTTCTCTACCTTGATTTCTTGCTTGATGAAGTCAATAAAAGAGCTGATCCGGCGTGAGGTGCTGGCATTTTTGTAATACACAGCATGAACGGGCTGTTCGACATTATGCGTGTGTTCACTAAGCACGCCCACTAAGCGACCAGCTTGTCGGTCAGAGTAGGTCATAAAGTCAGACAGGCAAGCTATCCCCGCACCATGTAAGGCTAAACATCTTAGCGTCTCGCCATTATCAGATCTTAGGCTACTCATAATACGCAGAAGTTTGTTCTTATCATCCATGATCGGCCATTCCTTAAGATACTCCGGCTTGTTGAATCCAAGTAGCTTGTGATTGAGTAACTGATCTATTGAGGTTGGAGTACCATGTTGTCTTAAATACTCTGGACTCGCGACGATTCGAATCCGACTTTTACCAAGAAATATCGCGCGCATGGTTGAGTTTTGTAGCTCACCGATACGAAAAGCAATATCGGTTTTTGTTCCCAAAAGGCTAATATTTTCCTCATTGGAATTGAGATCGATTTCGACTTCTGGATACAAGCTCTGATATTTAGCAATGTGCGGCGTTAGTACGTGCAGTAAGAAGGGGGTAGCTGCGTTTATTCGTAGGAGGCCAGAAGGCTTATATTTCTGGCTTTTCAGTTGTGCTTCGGCATTCTCTACTGCTTCTACAATATGTCTGACTTTATCGAGGTATATCGTTCCTTCATTAGTAACATCTAACTTACGGGTTGTGCGATTTAACAAGGTCGTTTCGAGTTTGGCTTCTAGCCGAGATACCGATCGACTCACCGCCGAGACGGTCATCGATAACAGTTCAGCCGCAGAGCTGATTGAACCCGTATCGACGACGGCCATAAAGGTGCGCATTTCATCTAGAGTAGCTTTCATTGTTGAATATATTTCAAATTAGATTTGAGTATTGTTAACTTTACGGAAAGTTTCTTGCGGCGTAAAGTTTTGCTTCGAATCAACTATAAAATCGATAATTCAGGAGATTTAGATGAAAGTACCATCATTTGGCGTCGGCACGTTTCGTTTAGAGGGTGAAGTAGTTAAGGATTCAGTCCGTAATGCGTTAGAAGTGGGTTACCGCGTAATTGATACTGCACAGATTTACGGTAATGAGGCAGAAATCGGTGAAGTATTGACACAGTCCGGTATTGCACGTGATGAGCTATTCATTACGACCAAGATCTGGGTTGATAACATGAACACGGAACAACTCATTCCAAGTCTAAAAGAGAGCTTAGAAAAGCTAAATACAGATTATGTGGATTTGACCTTGATCCACTGGCCTGGCAATAACAATAACTTGAACGAATACATGGCTTCATTACTTGAAGCTAAATCGCAAGGGTTAACCCGTAATATTGGCGTATCCAACTTTAATATTGACTTGTTGCAACAAGCGATAGAAGTGGTCGGTAAAGAGAATATTGTTACTAACCAAATCGAGCTTAGCCCTTATTTGCAAAATCGTAAGTTGGTCAGCTTCATGCAGGAAAACGATATTCAGGTAACGTCTTACATGACCTTGGCATATGGGAAAGTACTTGGGGACCCAACTATTGCAGGTATTGCTGAGGACTATCAGGCCACGCCAGCTCAAGTCGCGCTTGCTTGGGCTTTGTCAAAAGGTTACGCGGTGATCCCGTCTTCAACTAAACGAGAGAATTTGGCAAGTAACCTGAAAGCACTTGAACTTAATCTGAGTGAAGAGGCGATTGCAAAGATAGATGCGTTGGAAAGAAATGGCCGCGAAGTAAACCCTGAAGGGCTAGCGCCTGAATGGGATGATTGAGTGAGTTTCACAGGAAATCATTGCCTAAATGACGCCTCTGCAATCGCTGACTTCCTCAGCGTTTGACGGTAGTACAACACCATAGACGATAACGGCTCGCTTGTCTGACGATAGTGCGAGCTTTTATCTTTTTGGCCTATTAGTTTACTGTATTCTCCCGGCCTTCAATTTGGCCGGGAGACGTCATTTAGAGAACAGTTACCATTCGATTGTAGAGCCATCAAATACGCGGAAGCTTCCGGATTGCTCAAGTGTTAGCTGTTCTGCGACCGAAACAATGCCTGCAACACTTTCCTCGGCAGAAAAGGTTGCGTCCTCACCGCCCATATCGGTTTTTACCCAGCCGGGATGAACTGCGACAGTTTTTACTCCTTGCGATTCGAGATTGCGTGCTGCTGATACTAGAACCTGATTAAGCGCTGCTTTAGATGCTCGATAACTGTACATGTTACCTGAACTGTTATCGCTTAAACTCGCAACTCGGGTTGAGATTCCCACGATGGTTTTGTGCTGACTTTTCGCAACGTTGTCTTGTAGGGCTTGAATTAGCAGGGCAGGTGCGACGGTATTTATGTTTAGTACTTCTAGCCATTTTTTCTGGGTCATTTCGCCAAGCGTTGCACACTCTTCGCCTAATACACCTGCATTCAGAATTAAATGATCGAGCGGACGATCCGCTAATCGAGTGGCTAACTGATCGATATCTTGTTGGTTAGTGACGTCTAGAGCCATCAGTTGAAGTTGATTAGATTGGGTTACTAGTTCATTGAGCTGCTTAGCATTTTCTGGTGAACGACAAGTTGCGATAACTTGCCAACCTTTTCCAAGGTAGTGGCGGACAAATTGCAAGCCTAAGCCACGGTTAGCGCCAGTGATTAATACAGTAGACATCGCTTCTCCTACGTTGTTGAGTTGAACAACGACCATATTAGAGGCGACGTATAAGCATGTAATCAAAACAGTATAAAAATGGCCTAGGATTCGACACTGTCAAATCTTAAAGCTTGAGAAAGATGCTGGCAAAGTGTTTTAGCCTAGTGACCGTCAGTTCGGAGGCAGCACCGCTGACACCTGCAACAGCAACGACCTTACCATCCAAGTAAAGGGGGATCGCTAAGCAATTGAGGTTTGGCTCTGCCTCTTCTAAATCGAGTGCGTAACCTGATAATACAACCTGATTAAGTTCAGTTTCTAACGTGGGGGATATTTGGCTTTCAAGGCGCAATGTTCGGCGAAGCTCATCATCAAAACTAAGAAAAACTTTGCCGATCGCAGATGTTGTGAGTCCTTCTCGTTTCCCTCTCGGGCTGCGGATAGTAAGAGGGTTATCCTGCTCTATAGCATCGATATACAAGTACTCTTTAGCGCCACTTTGTACAGCGAGGTAAGCTGTGTTGTTAGTCATTTGGGCCATTTTTTTCAGCAATGGAACAAAATGTTGTCGGATAGCTTCGTTTTTTTGTTCAATCGGCTTAGACAGTTCATAGCATCTAAACCCTAGGCTGTAGCTATGGTTGTGTTTGGATACATATCCAAGAGAGTGTAGAGTCGCAAGTAACCCGTGAACAGTCGTCTTATTTAACTGGATCGCATTACTGATCGTCTGTAATGATAGGGGAGACTCACTCATCGAGAGCAACTCGAGGATTAGAAAACCTCGCTCTAGAGACTGAATGTTTTTTCTTGCCTTGGGCACAAAGACTCCTTGATGATGGTGTTGCATCTGAATGGCTTACTGATGCTTCCACCTATAACAAACCACTACGCTGGTGGTTTGGCTTTATTAGAGAATATACTCAGCACTTAAACTGATCGGCTCGTTGTATGCGTCCACAAGAGAGTTTTTTCCTTGCTTCTTAGCATTGTATAACGCTTGGTCTAATATCGAATAGAGCTCATCAAAGTTGGTGAGTGGCATTGAGGTTGATAGATAGGCCAGACTCGCAGATATATTCAATTGATGGTTATTAAGCGAATGTACACTCTTTTCTGAAGTTGTTTTATGCAGACTTTGTATTCTAAAGGGAACGTCAATCTCATCGACGTTTTTCAATAGCAAGATAAACTCTTCTCCACCTAAACGACCCAAGTACTCTCCCTTATTAAGTTTAGCTTTAAGCGCTTTGCACACCTGTTGTAGTACTAAGTCGCCAGTTGGATGACCATACTGATCATTAATCGCCTTAAAGTCATCTAGATCGATTAATGCTAGAACGTAGCGGAAGTCTCCTTCCGCTTTGGAGGTTTGGCTTTTAATCGTCTCTATAATTGCCGCTCTGTTTAATGCACACGTTAAGCTGTCTATTTTGGCTTTTAAGCGTGTTTGTCGCTGAATCATCAATGCCAGAGCGAGGAGAAGCAATAAACAGAAAACAACAAAATTATAAGTGCGTTGTTGGTCTGTGAGTTTTTCAAACTGGTACTGACTTAGAAGAGTTTCGTTGTTCAACTGCGCGACTTGTAGATCATATTCATACTCTTTTTTAGTGAGATCTAGTGCCTCTAACTCCTTGATATTACTCGCGTCTCGGTTCGTTAGTTCAATCGTCGAGTAGGCCTTGTGATGCTCCAGCGCCTTTTTGTAATCATTTTGAGCTTGGTATGCTTTTGAGAGGAGTAATTGGGCTTGCGCTTGCAATAAGGGCCTAGCGTTTTTTACCGCTAATCTTAACGCAATTGTACCGTGTTCAATCGATTTTTCAGGTGTATGGTTCTTTAAATATGCCAATCCAGCAGCCAAATGACCCTCTGTTTCAAGGTGCGTATTCTCATAAGTTTGGGCAATGTTTAATGCTCTTCCAATGTAATCTACCGCGGTATCCAATTGCCCAGAATCGGCCAAAGCAGCAGATAACCCTAAATAGGTCAACCCTTGCCCGTATGGATAATGAAGTTGTTCGAGAATCGTTAATGCATTTTTGTAGTGGCTGATGGACTTATCGAGTTCTTTGGATTTTCTGTACATCGCTCCTAGACTATGTTCGACTTGCGCAACTTCAAGAGGTGTCCCTTCATCTTGGCGAACCAGTAAGGCTTGAATGAGATATTGCTCTGATTGTTCAAATTGCCCCAGCTCTGCAAGTAAATTGCCGACGTCATTGTAAATCCCTGAAGGATCGCTTTGCGTCGACATGTTGGCCATCAACTGTCGATACAAACTTAAGGCTTTTTCATAGTCACCACGGTAATTGTAGTTATTTGCTACCACGCGCAAAGCAAGATCAACAGGGAAGTTTTCTTGATGCTTATGATTTAAGTGGCTCTCTATGGATGAGCAATAAAAGTTTGCTTTGTGATAACGACCTTGTTGATTCAGCGTATAACAAAGTTGATAGTTCATCAGAGCCTTGCCTTCGGAATCGGATATTTTCTTCATTGTCTGTCGCAAAGAAGAAAAGCTATCTACTGAGGCCTCGTAACTACCATGCTTACGTTCATTTAACGCAAGAATATATTCTGATTCTAATTGAGAAAAAGGGTTGTCTAAGACTTGACTGCTGCCATAGTAAGGCTGATTTATGTTTGACATATATTCATAAATCAACCCACTTACGTAGAGCTTTTCGCTGTCCGATTTCGCTGTATGGTAGCGATCTTGAAGCATGCTCAATGCCGACTCAGGGTTGCTTCGTAGTGTGGTTTGGTAGACAGAGTGCCACTGTGTGATATTTTGGTTTGGTTCAATATCTTGAGTGTCGCTTGCATATACTGGAGTGAGCAAAAGTGACGCAAGCAAGGGATAGAGCACGCGCATGTTTAAACGAGCCTTTAATTTAAGGTGCCTTTAAAGTTGAGTTATCATAGCGCTTTTAACGCATCAGCGTTGTGATTAAGTTGGGTGTACTAAGAAAAAGAGTAGTAAAACTATGCACTTGGTCGAGATATTGAAAGAAGAGGCATAAAAAAGAAAGACCTCAACATAAAGTTGAGGTCAGAAATCTTTAATCAATGTAAAGCTTTGCTAGATCTTGAGGCTCCATTTCTTTGCCTTCTAACTGATCGTTCCAGTTAGTTCCAACAAGAACACCATCTTCAGCAAGAGTCAAAAGCCAATCTTCAACAAAGATATCTAATGGGATTTCTAGTACAGTAAAATCTGCCCATTCTTCAACATTATGTGCTTCTGCATCTTCTTTAGAAGACCAGAAAGGCATGACTTCGCTGTTTTCGAATTCAGTTGAATCGCAAGATAGCCAACCTTCTTCATTGCGTAAACCCCAAACCAATTGGTTTTCTTTCGTTTCTGCAACAAAAAGGTCAAGGTTCGCTTGGATATCTGATGTAAGTTTGCTCATTTCAAAACTCTCGTTGTTATGACGTGGCTAGAGTAACACTAAAGTGCCGATTCCTAAAGCATAATACGGTTGTCGAAATGAGTAAAAATAAAGGAGCCGAAGCTCCTTTTCTGAGGTTAAGTATTCACTTGTTTTTGTTTGCTTTATGCTCACAGAGCAAACAAAAACAGGTACTTTACCTTTCTGGAAGAGTTGTGAATATTGTCCACTCTCTTTTTATCTCGCCTTTGTAACCAACGACTGATGCGGTTACTCGACGATTTAAAGCATGGCTGACTTCATCGGTCCCTTGCTGTGCTAAGTGAGTGTCACCAAAACCAACAATGCGGACTCTACTCGGTTCGATGTCGTAGCTTAGTAGGGCTTCACGGACATTGCGTGCTCGTCTTTCAGAAAGATCTTGGTTATGCTTTGAACCACCAACTTTACTAGCATAGCCGTGCAGCTCTATCGAAGTAGTAGGGTACTCTTTTAAAAAGTCGGAAAGCTCTCGAACTTGTCTTCTGAAGACTGGATTGATCTCATCAGAGTCGTTAGCAAAAAGTATCCGCACTTGCATGTTATCTGATGCTTTAATGTATTCTCCACAACCGTCGTTGTCGACCTCTGAGCCTTCAGGTGTACCTGGACACATATCTCGAGCATTGATGACACCATCGTTGTCGTCATCTTTCAAATCTGCTATTTGTTCTGCATTTGGTACAGGACGATACTCATATTCGTCTTCAGCAACAACGTGTTGAGTGATGGCGAGCATACCCAATGCAAATAGAATCTTCACTGGTTTCATGATCAGTACTCCACCTTTTCATTCCATTCTGTAGGTACATCGACACGCAAGGCATTTAACAATTGGCCAGTCGCGTTCATAACGCGGTACTTGGCGTACTGCTCTGAGTATCGAGCATCCAAGTAGTTCTTTCTTGCTTCGAAAAGTTCGTTTTCAGTATTTAACAAGTCCAGCAGAGTGCGTTTTCCAATGCGATACTGCTTTTCGTAGGCGATGACAGTTTCAGAGGCCGAATCTACGTGATCCGCTAGGAACTCTTTTTGTTGAAGTGTTAAATCTAACGCACTCCAAGATAGACGAAGACCTTCTTCTACTTGGCGGTATGCACGTTCTCTTAGGTCTTTTGCTTTATTTAGTTGGTAGGCAAAACTTTCAGCGTTGGCTACGTCACTACCACCGTTAAAGAGGTTGTAACGCATACGTAACATTGCTGTTGTCTCTTCGCTGCTTCCTTCGATACCGCTTGCATCATCACGCCATGTTTGAGCCGCTTCTACCGATATCGTTGGGTAGTAAGTTCCCTTAGATTGCTTGTATTGGAACTTTGCAGAGTCCACATCAGCTACCGAAATTTTGATTACTGGATGTGACTCGAATGCCAAGTCAATCGCTTCATCGATGGTGTAGGGAATAAAGTTTTGGTCCGCTCTTGGGAAAATCAATCCTTGTGGTGACTGTCCGACAAGGCGTGTAAAGGTGGTGTGGCTGTCATATAAGTTGTTCTGAGCTGCCACCAAGTTACCGTGAGCCTTTGCTAAACGAGCCTCTACCTGGGTTAGGTCTGCTGTAGAACCGATACCTGAGTTAACTCGCTTTTTAATGTCTTCATAGATCTTCTTATGCACTTTCAAGTTATTCTCGGAAAGTGTAAGAATTTCATAAGCTTTTACTGAGTCTAAATAAACTTTCGCGACCTCTAGAGCGGTGTCTTGGGCATCAGCTAGAAGTTGATAACGGACCGATTCAGCATCAGCTGCTGTTCGATCCATATCATTAAGTGTCGCTGAGCCATCCCATATTAGCTGGGTTAGTGTCACGGTGGCTTCTTTTCTTGTCAGATCGGTTGAATCTCGCCCTGACTCTGCGGGTTTGATTCCTTCGTAACCGATACCGGCATCTAAGTCTACGGATGGGAGGTAAGCACCACCAGATGCTTCATTCACATACTGCTTGCTAACGAATTCATTGAACGCACTTTTGATGTCAGGATTGGTTTTTAATGTGTTTTCAACCGCTTGCTCTAGCGTTTGCCCAAAAGCATGACTAGCGGTGAACATACCAATACAAAAGGCGTTGGCACGAGTCCACTTCACTGTGATTCTCCTAGATAATGGTAAAAATTCTCGAGGTGATAGGGCTTATAAGTGGAATACTTATAAGGGCGTCAATAATTTAGCGCACAATAACATTAATATGCGATGAAGTAACCTGTTGATTCGCTGTTCATTTGTTTCAATTTTGATAAATCAACCTACTAAATCTGCCTGAAACTTGAATTAAGATCTCAAATTAAAGATGAAGGTAATAGCTAGGAACGTGTGTCCAGATTTTAATAAAATAAAACACTTATGCATCTGGATTCTTATTGATGTATGACACATAATTACTTTATTGAGCATCAAATTGCTGTTATTGCACTATATATTCGGGCAATATATAGCAAATTAGTATTGTTAGTCAAAAACTTGACAGTTATTTAGGGTTAAGGTTTATATGGATCGTACAGCATTAGTGCCACTCGGTAATCAAGTCGTCGTAATAGGTTTGGATGGGCAGCTGAGAGTCCTTGCAGAAGGACAGCAGCCTCTACCAGGTGAAGTGATAGTGGCAATGACAGATGCTGCGCCTCAAGACCTGAAAATTCAGCTTGCTCAAGAGCAAGGTTTAAAAGATATTTCAGACGATGTAGCACAGATTATTAGTGCTATTGAGCAAGGTCAAGACCCTTCTGCTATTGATGAAGAACTCGCACCTGCAGCGGGTGAAAATAGTGGCTCCAGTTTGCAAAATAGTGCCACGATTGTACGAGATGGTACTGAAGTGCTAGCCTCAACAAACTTTGAAACTATTGGCATAGAATCCCTCGGCTTATCTGAAACTCAAGCGTTGACCTTAAATGACTTCTTCACAACAGGTATCGAGACAAGTGGGGATGGCTCAAGTAAGCCACTTACTAATTCTCCAGTGACATTAAGCGCTGTTGAGGAAGATAGCGATCCAATCACGATAACTACTGAAGAATTACTATCGAACGTCAATATTGATGATGCCGATACTCTTGTCATTACAAACGTCACTATTGAGAGTGGGAATGGCACCTTAATTGATAACAGCGATGGATCTTGGACTTACATTCCAGAGGCTGACGATGACACTGAAGTGTCATTCTCCTATGACATTATTGATAAAGATGGCGGTGTTATTAATGGCACTGCTAACTTAGATATTACGCCTGTTAATGACGCGCCAATAGCAACTAATGATGCGATTCAAACTGACGAGGATTCCCAGGTTGTAATTGATGTGCTCGCTAACGACAGTGATATTGAAGGTGATGATTTAATCATTACCTCTGCTTCTGTACCAGAAGAGCAAGGTATCGTTGAGATTATCGATGGTAAGCTTGTTTTCACTCCGGCCGAAAATTTCAACGGTAATGCAACGATTAGCTACACCATCACAGATGGTGAGTTAGAGGATGAAGCTCAAGTTTCGGTAACAGTAAACTCAGTTAACGATGCGCCTATTGCCTCTAATGATACAACAATTACAGAGGAAGATAGTTCAGTAACGGTTGATGTCCTGCCAAACGACACCGACATTGATGGCGATACGCTGTCGATTGAATCGGCTTCCGTACCTGAAACACAAGGTACAGTTGAGATCGTTGATGGCAAACTGGTCTTCATACCGGCTGAGAACTTCCATGGTGACGCTGAAATCACTTACACCGTGACCGATGGTGCACTGACTGACCAAGCGACGGTTAACGTCACCGTGAATGCGGTGAACGACACGCCTGTGGTTGAAAGCAGCATTGCAGACCAAACCTTGGCGGAAGATTTCACCCCATACAGCATCAATCTGAATACCGCTTTCAGCGATGTGGATAACGTGGATGGCGAGTTAACGTTTAGCGTCTCTGGCAACAGCAACATTCAAGTGGCGATCGTCAATGGGATTGCTACGTTCACTCCAACGGCAGACTGGAACGGCTCAGAAGCGCTGACGTTTACGGCTACCGATCCAAGCGGCGAGAGCGTAAGCCAAACGGTGAACTTCACAGTAGCGCCAGTGGCGGATATCGTGGCAGACAACGCGACGGTTGTGGAAGATACGCCAACCATCATTAAGGTCTTAGATAACGACACGTTCGAAGGCGACGACAAAGTGGTGTCGCTGGATACCAATAACGGTCCAGCGAACGGCACGGTCTCGGTCAACCCGGACGGCAGCGTGACCTACACGCCGAACGACAACTACCACGGTACAGACAGCTTCACCTACATCGTTACGTCGGGTGGGGTATCGGAGTCCACCACGGTGAACGTCGATGTGACGCCAGTCAATGATGCGCCAGTGGCAAAAGATGACACGGCAACAACACAAGAAGATACCGCTGTCACGATTGATGTCCTGCCAAACGATACTGACATCGATGGTGATGCATTACGTATTGACTCGGCATCTGTGCCGAGTGACCAAGGGGCAGTTGAAATTGTTGATGGCAAACTGGTGTTCACACCGGCTGAGAACTTCCATGGTGACGCTGAAATCACTTACACCGTTACGGATGGTTCGCTGACCGACCAAGCGACGGTCAATGTCACCGTAAATGCCGTAAACGACACGCCTGTGGTTGAAAGCAGCATTGCAGACCAAACCTTGGCAGAAGACTTTACGCCATACAGCATCGATCTGAATACCGCTTTCAGCGATGTGGATAATGTTGATGGTGAGTTAACGTTTAGCGTCTCTGGTAATAGCAACATTCAAGTGGCGATCGTCAACGGTATTGCTACGTTCACTCCAACCGCAGACTGGAACGGCTCAGAAGCGCTGACGTTTACTGCCACCGATCCAAGCGGCGAAAGCGTTAGCCAAACGGTGAACTTCACGGTAGCGCCTGTGGCGGACATCGTGGCAGACAACGCGACGGTTGTGGAAGACACGCCGACCATCATCAAGGTTTTAGGTAACGACACGTTCGAAGGCGACGACAAAGTGGTGTCGCTCGATACCAATAACGGTCCAGCCAACGGCACGGTCTCGGTCAACCCGGATGGCAGCGTCACTTACACGCCAAACGACAACTACCACGGTACAGACAGCTTCACCTACATCGTCACCTCCGGTGGGGTATCAGAGTCCACCACGGTGAACGTCGATGTCACACCAGTGAACGATGCGCCAGTGGCAAAAGATGACGCGGCAACAACACAAGAAGATACCGCTGTCACGATTGATGTTCTGCCAAACGACACCGATATTGATGGCGATACATTACGTATTGACTCGGCGTCTGTGCCGAGTGACCAAGGTACAGTTGAAATTGTTGACGGCAAGTTGGTGTTCACACCGGCTGAGAACTTCCATGGTGACGCTGAAATCACTTATACCGTGACCGATGGTTCACTGACTGACCAAGCGACGGTCAACGTCACCGTGAATGCGGTGAACGACACGCCTGTGGTTGAAAGCAGCATTGCAGACCAGACCTTGGCGGAAGACTTCACGCCATACAGCATCGATCTAAATACCGCTTTCAGTGATGTGGATAACGCCGATGGTGAGTTAACGTTTAGTGTCTCTGGCAACAGCAACATTCAAGTGGCGATCGTCAATGGCATTGCTACGTTCACTCCAACCGCAGACTGGAATGGCTCAGAAACCCTAACCTTTACCGCCACCGATCCAAGCGGTGAAAGCGTTAGCCAAACGGTGAACTTCACAGTTGCGCCTGTGGCAGATATTGAATCTGACCGCGCGACGGTTGTGGAAGACACACCAACCATCATCAAGGTTTTAGGTAACGACACGTTCGAAGGCGACGACAAAGCGGTGTCGCTGGATAGCAATAACGGTCCAGCCAACGGCACGGTCTCGGTCAACCCGGACGGCAGCGTCACTTACACGCCAAACGACAACTTCCACGGTACAGACAGCTTCACCTACATCGTCACGTCCGGTGGGGTATCAGAGTCCACCACGGTGAACGTCGATGTCACACCAGTCAACGATGCGCCAGTGGCAAAAGATGATACCGCTGTCACTGACGAAGACACGCCAGTGACAATTGATGTCCTGCCAAACGACACCGACATTGATGGCGATACGCTGTCTATCCAATCGGCTTCCGTACCTGAAACACAAGGTACAGTTGAGATTGTTGACGGCAAACTGGTCTTCACACCGGCCGAGAACTTCAATGGTGATGCCGAAATCACTTACACCATCAC
>NZ_JAWOTK010000010.1:0-4903 GCF_033338855.1 Vibrio sp. Vb0937
AATGCCTAGATATACTCAAAGACAACCAATTTCTGTTTAGAAAGGTACGCTATGGAATACAATACCTCAGCACTCTGTGATATCTACCTCGATCAGGTAGATGTGGTTGAACCAATGTTCAGTAACTTTGGCGGTCGCGCTTCATTTGCCGGGCAAATCACCACCATCAAGTGTTTTGAAGATAATTCGTTGATCCGCGAGACATTAGAGCAAGATGGACTTGGTCGCGTTTTGTTAATTGACGGTGGCGGTTCCCTACGTAAAGCCCTTATCGATGCAGAAATCGCAACCATTGCGGAAGAAAACGAGTGGGAAGGCATTGTCGTTTACGGCTGTGTTCGTGAAGTAGATGAACTTGAAGATATGAACTTAGGCATTCAAGCCCTCGCCTCTATTCCTGTTGGAGCGACCAGCCAGGGTATTGGCGAATTGGATGTACCAGTCAACTTTGGCGGCGTCAGCTTCTTACCTGAAGATTATATTTATGCTGATAGCACCGGAATTATCCTGTCGCCTGAACCATTGAATATTGATTTAGAGTTGGATGAAGAAGCATAGCGAGTCTTAGGTGTCTAAGTTATAGGGTCTTCTCTTAGCTATCAGCGCCTTGTCTTAACATTTTCTACTTCCCTAAAACACAAACACCCGCTTAGCGCGGGTGTTTTTAATTTGGAATGAAGAAGCTGAATTATTCCACTTCGTCCATTTTGCCAAGTAGTGCACGAATGCGCTCTTGCCATTGTGCGTGCTCTTGCTGTGCTTGTTGTGCTTTTTGCTCTAGCTCTTCACGTTGAGAGCGAAGCTCGTTAGCTTCTTCCGCAAGTTTAGCTTTATCTTCTTTCAGCTCTTCGACTTCCATCTGAAGAAGAGTGATTGTGTCAACTGCAGTTTGAATTTTAGATTCTAGTTGTTCTAGTACTTCAAAAGACATCTTGGCCTACCTATGTTATTCCGTTGGGACGATGTGCGAGATTGATGCACACCTAACCTATATAAGGTTCATTCTACTCAGCGTCGCGATGAGAAACACTCACTATATTCGATATTTTGCATCATTCGGTCAAAAAATCAGCGCAATCTCACTAAACGCTGACTTTTCTTGTCGCCGAAGCATTTTTGAGCAAGGATTTTGCGTCCCGCTACTCTGAAAATCGCCCTAAGTATTGATCAAATTCAAGTTAGATAAAGTAAAAGCCTCGCAAAAAGGCAAACGTTTACTCGACCTTGTGATAGAATCGCCGCGCAAATTCTTCTTCCCTCTTGCTTACTTGGAGACATCATGAAACGCGATTTAGCAATGGCATTTTCCCGTGTGACTGAAGGTGCAGCTCTGGCTGGTTACAAATGGCTTGGCCGTGGCGATAAAAACGCAGCCGATGGCGCAGCTGTTGAAGTTATGCGCACGCTACTGAACAAAACAGATATCAGTGGTGAAATTGTCATTGGTGAAGGTGAAATCGATGATGCGCCAATGCTGTACATTGGTGAGCAAGTGGGTATTGGTGGTGATGAAGTAGATATTGCAGTCGACCCGATTGAAGGAACGCGTATGACGGCAATGGGACAATCGAACGCACTAGCCGTACTTGCCGCAGGTGAGAAAGGCAGCTTTCTTAAAGCGCCAGATATGTACATGGAAAAACTGGTTGTTGGCCCTGGTGCAAAAGGCGTAATTGACTTAGAAAAGCCGTTAAAAGAAAACCTAGAGAACGTAGCAAAAGCCCTGAACAAGCCACTTGATACCCTAGTCGTTATTACCCTTGCGAAACCTCGCCACGATAACGTTATTGCAGAAATGCAAGCAATGGGCGTACGTGTCTTTGCGGTGCCTGATGGTGACGTGGCTGCCTCTATTCTGACTTGTATGCCAGACAGTGAAGTGGACATGATGTACTGTATTGGTGGCGCGCCAGAAGGGGTAGTATCAGCAGCGGTAATTCGAGCGCTAGACGGTGATATGCACGGTCGCCTGCTTCCTCGTCACGAAGTAAAAGGCGATACTGAAGAAAACCGCATTTACGGTGCAGATGAACTAAAACGCTGCGATGAAATGGGCGTAAAAGCGAATGTTGTCCTCAAAATGGAAGACATGGCTCGTAGCGACAATGTGGTATTTTCAGCTACAGGCATCACTAAAGGTGACTTGCTGGAAGGTATCTCTCGTCAAGGCAATATTGCAACCACAGAAACGCTGCTCGTGCGCGGTCGATGCCGAACTATTCGCCGCATTAAGTCGACTCACTACCTAGATCGTAAAGATCCAGAAGTACGCGATATTATTCTTTAAGCATTTCTCGAGGCTCTCGCTCAGTCTGAGCTTGAGCCTTTCTTTCCGCACAACGGGCAATAGATTCTGAATCACTCTCGTTCCTCGATGTTCAGAATGACGGTGACTTTAATAAGCTCTAAATCAAAAGAACTCGTCATTCTAGCAAGCTCCAGCGAGACTAAGAATCTAGTAGTAACAAGCTCCTATTCTTGCCTGGTCACCTTAACCACTACTCAACCAAAAGATAGATTCTGAATCACCTCATTCCTCGTTGTTCAGAATGACGGAGACTTTAATAAGCTCTAAATCAAAAAAACTCGTCATTCTAGCGAACTCCAGCGAGACTAAGAATCTGGTAACAGCAAACTCCGATTCTTTCCCGCTCACCTTAGCCACTGCTCAACCAAAAGATAGATTCTGAATAACCTCGTCCCTCGCCGTTCAGAGTGACGGTTACCATAGCAAGCTCTAAATCAAAAGAACTCGTCATTCTAGCGAGCCCCAGCGAGACTAAGAATCTAGTAGTAACAAGCTCCTATTCTTGCCTGGTCACCTTAACCACTACTCAACCAAAAGATAGATTCTGAATCACCTCGTTCCTCGCTGTTCAGAATGACGACATATATTAGCTCATATGAACATAGCCCCTACAAATCCACACTCAAATTAAGTCAACACTTTTCTTTACTAACCCTATCGCGCATAATATGTACTGACGTATAAATGGTGGGTATATGAAGACCGTAGATAGGATATTGCAAATCGTTAAGCGTGATGGCTCCGTCACTGCAAAACAACTCTCTTCTGAGCTAGGTATGACAACCATGGGGGCTCGTCAGCACCTACAAAGTTTAGAAGATGATGGCATTCTTTCTATCCATGACGTAAAAGTGAAAGTTGGTCGCCCTGCTCGTCATTGGTCTCTCACTCAAAAAGGTCATGAGCAATTTGCTGACCGTCACGGTGAGTTGACCATTCAGTTTATAGAAGCTGTCGAACATATCTTTGGCAAAGATGGACTGGAAAAAGTCACATCAGAGAGGGAAAAACTCACGTTACAAAGTTATCGTCAGCACCTTGAGCAATGCGACTCTCTGCAAAGCAAACTAGAAACACTCGTCACATTAAGAGAGCAAGAAGGCTATATGGCTGAACTCGAGCAAGATGAGAACGGATTTATTTTAATCGAAAATCACTGTCCGATTTGTAAAGCCGCAACTCGCTGCCCAAGCTTGTGCCAATCAGAATTGAGTGTCTTTCAGTCTTTACTTGGACATGACACCAAAGTAGAGCGTACCGAACACATCATTAGCGGCCAAAGACGCTGCGTTTACCGCATCCAACAACTGCAGTAACCACCACAACCAAACATCGACATGCCGCACTTATTCAATCTCCAGCTTGAAAGCTTCTCTTATAAGTGAGACGGCTGAAGAATTCATCCTCTCTCCTCTTTCTAGTGGTATAGGCTTTTAGTAACTAAAGGCAATTTCCATAAGGATTTGGAGAGCATCGATGTCTACTCTACGTCATATCCCACCCCAAACGCTTCCTCCATTCGATGAAATGGTTCGAATGGCAGAGCGAGACCCAGAAGCTTTTGAGCAATTTCGTCATGAGATGGCGAAAGAGATGATCGAAAGCGCATCAGAAGATATGAAAGAAAGATTGTGGGCTCAACAAAGCCACATTGATAGAGTCATCAGCACGTGTAAAAACCCTCATCACACCAATGTGGTATTGATGAACGAGTTGCAAAAACAGGTCGTAAAGTTCAAAGCAGCGCTAGAAGGGGAAGCGGCACCGACACAAAAAGCGGATGTGGTTAGCTTAAATGCGTTTAAAGATAGGAATGACTTTTACTGATACTCAGTAGATAGATCGAGAAAGTTAGGGTTCGTTTCTCTTACCAAGGCTAACTTCCACTCACGCTTCCACTGCTTGAGCTGCTTTTCTCGGTTGATAGCATTAGCCATATCGTCGAATAACTCAAAGTAAACGAGCTTATGAACGTTGTATTTCTTAGTAAATCCTTCCACTACTCCATTTTTATGTTGCCATATTCTTTGGGGCAGCTGACTGGTAACACCTATGTAGAGAACGGCGTTGTTATTTGACGTTAGGATATAAACGCAAGGTGTCTTATCGATGATTCATTCTCCTTCATTATTCGCTGTTACTTTTCCATTGTAATTCTCGAGCTCAGTCAGTTTATTTCAAACTCGGAGCACTCTGTGCGTAGATTCTGAATCACACTCGTCCCTCGCTGTTCAGAATGACGATGACTTTAACAACCTCTAAACCAAAGGGGAGCGTCATTCTAGCGAGCCTTGGCGAGACTAAGAATCTCATAACAGCAAGCTCCTATTCTTTCGCACTCACCTTGGCCACTGCGCAATCGGACGATAGATTCTGAACAACACTCGTTCCTCGTTGTTCAGAATGACGATGACTTTAAGAGCCTCTAGATCAAAAGAGTCCGTCATTCTAGCGAGCCGCAGCGAAACTAAGAATCTGGTATCAGCAAGCTCCTATTCTTTCCCGCTCAGCTTAACCACTGCTCAACCGGACGATAGATTCTGGACCACGCTCATTCCTCGCTGTTCAGAATGACAGTGGCTTTAACAGCCTCTA